>CAMJNB010000173.1 GCA_946407175.1 uncultured Selenomonadales bacterium
GGCACGTCCTTAAGCTCAGGAAACTTGCAAGGTTTACTGCGATTTAAATCTTCGTCTTGAATTACGCCTACGCCGTACAAATTGCCGAGTGAAGGCTCCATAAGCGTCATGTTGATTTCGTTGAATGTCAGCCAGTATTTAACCTTGTCCTTGTAGCGTTCAAAACAAGTCGTGGCATATTTAACAAAAAGGTCGATAGTTTTTCGATTGTAAAAGCCGCGATAGTTTTTTACTATCTCAAAAGGAATTTCGTAATGGCTAAGAGTGACAAGCGGTTCAATTCCGTATTTATTGCACTCGTTGAAAAGATCGTCGTAAAATTTTAAACCTGTTTCATTCGGTTCGGCGTCGTCACCGTTTGGAAATATACGCGCCCAATTTATTGACGTGCGAAAACATTTAAATCCCATTTCAGCTAACAGCGCAATATCTTCCTTGTAATGGTGATAAAAGTCAATCGCATCATGTGACGGATAGAAAACGCCTTCTTCAATCTTCGGGCAGAACGTACGCGGCGTATTGACGTCACCGCCTAAAAGCATATCCGGCACGCTTAATCCTTTACCGCCTTCAAGGTACGCGACTTCGCACTGATTAGCCGCTACTGCGCCGCCCCATAAAAAAATTTTCGGAAATGCCATTCGTGATTCTCCTTTAAATCAGCTTTATAATGCCGTGTTTTCTATTAAATTTATTTAAACAATGACAAAATTTGATGTCAATCAAGTAGCGTCAAGACTGCGTAATAAATAAACTTTCGGTGTGTGTTGAAAATCGATAGGCGTTTTGATAAAATTTTTTTGATTAGGGAAGAGTAAAGAGTAAGTAGTAGTTCTACCAGCTACGAGCTACCGGCTAAGGAGTTAAAATTTTATGAAAAACTTGGTAATGGGCGTCGCAACAAATTATGATTGGTATACGATTGAGCCGTTCATTCGTTCATTCAAAAAGCACTGCGAAAATACCGATATGGTTTTATTTGTCGACAACAATTCCGAATTTACGCGCAATGCATTGACAAAAGAAGGTATCATACTGGCGCAGGTACCCGACGCGCTGACAAATATGCTTGTCATAAATTCACGTTGGATAATGTACAAATTATTTCTTGAAAGGTACGGCGGCAATTACGGGAAAATTTTTTTAACGGATGTGCGCGACGTGATTTTTCAAGGCAATTTGTTTGAACCTTTCGGCGAAGTTGAAAATTTTTTGTGCTGCGCGGTTGAAGATGCCAATATTAAAAATCCTTTCGGCAGAATGGGAGATGGCACATATAGATGGTTGAAACATTTATTTGGCGACGAGGAGGCAGAAAAATTAGCCGACAAAAAAAAAATCTGTTGCGGTACGGTACTTGGCACGCTGAACGCCGTGAAACATTTAACCGACAAGATGATTGAGCTTTTACAGCGCAGTACCGAGTGGGGCGACGAACAGGCGGCGTTGAATTATCTTATTTACGAAAATCAGCTTGAAATTGAAAACTTGATTGAAAGCGATTGCGAAGACGGAATTATTTTAACTTCGGCTCTGTTTCACGTGGCTAATCCAATTCAAATTCAAAATAATAAAATTCTGCGCGGCGACGGCAACACTCCGGCGGTTGTTCACCAATATGACAGGCAACCCGTTTTGGTTGAGCACGTGAATAAAATTTATCGCGCCGCTGATTTTCAGCCGAATGAAAACTTTTCAGACACGCGCAGTATTTTGGAACAGCTTACCTGCGCGATAAACATCGGTAAGATTGACGCGGCATATAAACTCTTCACGCGCTACCTTTTCGGCGCAGATTTAAAAGACTACGGCAATGACTTGGTAAAAATTTTTGAAACGGTTTTGTCTAAGGATTCAACCATTGCCGCCGAATTTTTGTCACTGTCAATTCAAAGCGCGTTGCCTGCAATCATTAAGGAATTGGATTTTCAGCAGCTGATTAAAATTTGTTCGCTGGCAGATAAATTGATGAAGTCTAACCGCCTTATCCTTCCGCAACTTAAAATTTTGGTTAAAGAGACTTTATTTGCAGTGGCACAGCGTCTGTACGAAGAAAAGAAATTTGAACAAGGCATAGAGTATTTAAATTTCATAACTACGCTTAACGTGCCGCTTGACGCGAATTTCTATTTACTTCAGGCTAGATTTTACCGCGAGACCGGCAGAAAGTCGGAGGCATTGGCGGCGTATTCAAAGGCGCTGAATTTTTAATTGGGAGGAATTTTTTATGAAAAATTTGGTTATGGGCGTGGCGACCGGCTACGATTGGTACAAGCTTGAACCCTTCGTGACTTCGTTCAATCGCTACGCAAAAAATACGGACTTGGTTTTGTTCGTCGACAACATTTCAGATTTCACCCGCGCAAAACTGACAAGGGGGGGGGTAGAGCTACTGCCTGTCCCTGCTGAACTTAAAAATATGCTTGTGATTGACGCGCGCTGGGCAATGTACAAAAATTTTTTAGATGAACGCGGCGAAAATTACAGTCAAGTTTTTGTGACTGATACACGCGACGTAATTTTTCAAGGTGATGTTTTTGAACAGTATGCAGACTTGAAACATTTTTTGGTTTATACTCCTGAGCAGGAAAATATTAAAAATAAAAAGGAAAGTGTGACTTACAACTGGATTGCAAGATTTTCCGGAATTGAAGAAGCAGAAAAATTAGGCGACAAAAAAATTATATGTTGTGGCACCGTATTGGCGACGATGGAAGAGACTAAATATTTTTCAGAAAAAATGTTTGAACTGTTAAAAACCAGTACCTCATGGGGCTACGATCAGGCGGCGATGAATTATCTTATATATGAAAATCAGCTTAAAATTGAAAATTTGATTGAAAGCGACTGTCACGACGGAAATATTTTGACGGCAGGTCTTTTCGGCGTGGATAATCCTTTGAAATTGCAAGGAGAAAAAATTCTGCGCGGAGACGGCGGCATACCGGCGGCGGTTCATCAATATACTTGGCACAATGAATGTACGGATATCGTAAATAAAATTTATCGCGAAAAAGATTTTCAGCCGGACGAAAGTTTCAATGACACGCACAGTATGCTTGACCAAGTATTTTATTTGGTAAATTTGAACAGAGTCGGTGACGCCTACAAACTTTTTACAAAGCATTTATTCGGCAGAAATTTTGATACTTACGTAGGCAAGCTGATTGAAATTTGGCAAAATGTTTTTGCAAAAAATTTTACTGCGTCATCGGAGCTTTTGCTAATGTCAATTCAAGGCGCGATTGTATCGACCAGCGGCAACAATTTTAACTTCAATCAAATTAATCAATTAATTGGGCTTACGGATATCTGCATAAAAAATCATATTGCGGTGAGTTATGCTTTTAAAATTTTTATGAGAGATATTGTATTTGTTTTGGCTAATCACCTTTACGACGCCAAACAGTTTGAACAGTGCATAGCGTATTTGAATTTTATTGAAGAGTTGGACACGCCGAAAAATGCTGATTTTTACTTTTTCCAAGCGAATATTTACCGTGAAACCGGCAGAAAGTCGGAGGCATTGGCGGCGTACGAAAAGGCGCTGAATTTTTAGTGATGTATTAAATTTGAAGAGAGGTATTAAATGAAACCGATTGTAGCAATAGTGGGGCGACCGAACGTCGGCAAATCGACGCTTTTCAATCAGATTGGTAAAAAGCGTATGTCGATAGTAGACGACATGCCGGGCGTTACGCGCGACAGAATTTATATGGACGCGGTGTGGCTTGACCATGAATTTACGCTTATTGACACGGGCGGCATTGAGATTTTGTCGAAGGATAAAATTTTGAATGACATACGCGCTCAAGCCGATATCGCGATGAACGAGGCGGACGTAATTGTTTTTGTGGTTGACGGCAGGGCAGGGATAACCGCGTCGGATGAAGAGATTGCAAAGATTCTGCGCGGCGCCGCCAAGCCGGTGATTGTTGCCGTGAACAAAGTTGACAGCATTCAGTTGGAAGTGAACACCTACGAATTTTATAATTTAGGTTTAGGCACGCCGATTGGAATTTCCGCAAGCAACGCGCTGAATTTAGGTGATTTACTTGACGCCGTGACGGAGCATTTCCCTAAAGTTGAAAAGGACGTACACGAAGATGACGAAATAAGAATTGCGGTTATCGGACGTCCCAATGTCGGCAAGTCGTCACTTGTCAACGCGCTTTTAGGTGAAGACCGCGTCATTGTCAGCGACATACCCGGTACTACGCGCGACGCGATTGACACGCACTTTTTTAAAGACGATATAAAATTTACGCTGATTGATACGGCGGGAATGCGGCGTAAAGCTAAAATCGACGCGCCTATTGAACGTTACAGCGTCATGAGGTCACTACGTGCCATTGACCGCGCAGATGTCGTTTTAATGCTGATTGAAGCGCCGGTCGGTGTCACGGAGCAGGATAAAAAAATTGCCGGCTACGCGCATGAGTCCGGTAAAGGTTGCGTTATCGTAGTAAACAAGTGGGATATTTTTCCGA
>CAMJNB010000174.1 GCA_946407175.1 uncultured Selenomonadales bacterium
AATCTCTATTCTTAATCTCTTCAAGCCGCAGTTGGTGTTGCATTTGCTCTTGCGCCGCCTTAGCTTGCGAATCCTGCCGCTGTCTCCAACGCTGTTTAATTTCCTCTTTACTCGGTATGTCTGACAAGTCAAGAATAATGTCAAATACCAAATCGCCGGGTACGCCAAGCTTGCTTACGCCGTCAATCAGCGTCCAAAGTTGCGCCTGCCTATGCGTCGTGCTTGCCGAAATATCGGAAATAACAATATCAAAATCGCCGTGAGATAAATCGTTTAAAGTTTTTACCACTGTTCCGGCAATAGGGTCTTGCTCTACAACTTGCTGATTAACGGTAATGAATTGTTGACCGTTGGCACCTTCAATGCGATACGCTTTTTCTGCAGTGTAGAATTGCGGAATTATTCCTGCGCGTCCTGTTTTACCCCAAAGTAGCCTTGCAACTTTTCTTTTCGCATTTGTCGAAAATAACCGCCAAATGCGTCGCCGCCTGCCTCTGTTTTAGCTCAATGGCGCGTCCGCTTGCTGATGACGGCAAGTCGGTACCAAGTAAAGCCTCATTAATTCCCGATATCGCCACTAAATCATTTGTAGCCTGTGTTTCTGCTTGTGCCAATCCTGCAGGAAATTGACCAATCTGCCGTTCAATTATTTTCGGCGGACCGCTACTGAAAGTTCCTGACAAGACGCGCTGATAGTGACCCGGTAAATTGCCTTTACGTTCAAACTCGGCAAATTGTTTCTCCGACATAGCTCCGTCCTCTATAAATCCTCCTCCGTTGCCTGTCGTATTGAGAACGTGCAAAAGTTGAATCCTGCGCTTATTAATTTCTCGTTGTGGTGATTTTAAATCTCTTACGAATCCTGCAGGAATTTCATCACCGCCTAAACCGTAGTAGTAGCAAGGAAGCGGCACAAGCGGAAATTCGCCGTGTTGGTACGGTGAAGGCATTTCTTCAAGGATTATCCTATCAAAGAATACACAAACTTTTACCACCGATACAGTCTTTTCATTCGTGCCGACAACCAAGCCGGACATTAAAATTTCAGGCGTCAATTCTTCTGGTGCAATTTCTTCTCCCGTTGCAAGAATCAATGTCACCTGCTTTTCTCGCGTCTTGTACCAACATTCGACCACACGAACTTTTTGCAGTTCCCGCTTGTACCAAATCAATTCATCGGTTTTAGGCGCTACCTCTGATTCGTAGCTATCATAAACTGAATACTGCGCGTCGATAGCCTCTGCGTGTTCAGGATAAATTTCTTTCAAGTCCTCTTTATCTACCCACTTTGCACGGCAGATATATTTTGCGTCCGATAAATCCCCTTCGTGCGTTTCAGGGTCTATGTAAATTCCAAAAGGATCTTCGCGTTTAACATATGCCTCGCCGTCTGTCCCGTCTTCATTTATTTCGTAACCGACAAAAAACCAACCTAACCCGCATATCGCCGAATCGATAAACACCGCTGATTCTTGCGTATCGTAATCGCAGGTATCAAGAATGTATTTGGTAATTCCTTTCCGAACCTGCGCAATTTCGCCGTCATCAGGTGTTCGTGCCAGAAAGTCTATATCAAGCCGATTGACACGCTGGTAACCACTAAGCAAACTCAAAAGTGGACGTATACGGTTTATCACTATTGCCGGTCTGCCGCTTTGTTCAAACGCCTTTATTTCAGATTTACTCCACTGCTTACCTTCGACGAAATCATAATCTTCACGCGCTTCATCTTGCCAACGTTGCGAATGGTCTACCGCTTCACGAAACCAACGCCTATAAAGCCCAATGCCTTTACTTTCGTAGCGCGGATCGTTCGGCATTAGTTCACCTTCAACCGTCAAAGGATTTTTAATCATCTCGGCGACATTGCCAATATCTTGCATTGCCACTTTCACACCGCCTTCACTCCGCAAGTTTTGTCCGCGTCCTAACTCTCAAATAATAATCACTCGTGACCTTCGCGCATTCGCTCGCTAGATTTTTTTCAAAAAGATGCACTGTATCCATTGAATCAACTACCACCGTTATTTTAAATCCCGCAGAGTATTTTTTACTTATTGCAAGTAAATCATCTGAATCATAGCTTGACTTTTGAACGCCCTCCGTGAAGATTTTAAATTTATAATCCACGTTCAAACCGTCAATCAGATTTTTTACATTGGTAATGAAAGCAGAATGTTTCGTCCACACATCCGAATTACAAGCCGCCGTTATCACCGCTACTAATGCCATTTCTATCACTCCCAATAAAAAAGCACCTGCCAACTTGCAAGTGCAATCGCTACTAATATGTCCACGCCGAAATTTTTTCTTCCTTTCGGTAGCCGTCACGTTGTTTAGCCGGAACCGGTTTCATCGGCGCCCAAGGTCTTGACAAACAGGCATACGCACAGACATCGATTAAATGGTCTTCTCCGTCCGTGTCGTACGTTTCAGCGTTATGTGGATCGTGACCTAACATTGGAATTGTCCGCGCAGTATGCACGCAGTTTGTGAAAAACCTTATCGCCGGAATAAATTCGCCGTCGGAATTTTTATTGCCAATCAGCCGTTGCTTAAAAGCGTTTGCACCTTCCACGCGACCTTTTGAACTTTTGCTGAATACCGCCAATCCTGCCTTAACCAATTCTTTGTTTATCGCCTCTGCTATCGTTTCACCGGTAACGCCGTTTCTACCCCAGCAAGCAGAATCAAGATAGCCTGCCGTGACGTTCTCTTCTTTCTTTTCAATCTCCGCAATTCGCCTGCCAAGCTGTTGAGCTGTCTCGCCGGTACCAACGTTAGCACGTCCGCCCCAACCGTACAGTTCGCGATAAGCCCACAAATTACCGTCATAATCGACTGCAAACCACAATACCGCATAAGGCTTAGCAAGTCCCCAGTCTGCCGCCCTAAAACGCCGCCACTCGGCAGGTATTTTAAACGGCTTGACCAAGTGCTTTTTCTCATCCCATTCACGGAAAAATTGCCCCGTCGGAACTCCCCACTGCCCTAAGCCTGCGACCAAATATCTTTGATAATCGGTTTTCTTCATATCCTCGAACAATTCCCTATCCTCATCAGATAGCCATTCGTTCTGTTGGTACGTCGTTGTTATCTCCAAAACGTTTTCATTTGGAATATCAAAGAATCGTGCTTTTATCCAACACGAGCTGTCCCACGGATTTAACGTCAAAGTGCATTGGAGAAAATAATCTGCAGGCAGTTCGCCGCGCAGTGACTCATCTAACCTATTAAAATCTTCTTCCGATATTTCAAACGCTTCCTCTACCCAGAGAAAACATAAATGCCCGTGCGACACCGTGATTGACGTGATTTTTAATGGATCGTCTAAACCGCGAAATATTATTTTCTGTCCTGTCGGCAAGTATTCAAGTTCCAATGGCGATACACGCGACTTCCAAAACTCCCCGACGCCGAGCCGATTTATCGCCCAACGCAACTGTGCAAAGCAACTATCTTTAAGCGTCGACGCCGTTTTCCGTACTACAAGCGTATTGGCGAGCGGATATTCAATCATTCGACAAATTATATTTAGCGCCGTCGTTGTCGACTTCTTACTTGCACGCGAACCCTTCACAACTCTGTATCGACCTTTCCAATTCCAAAATTTCCCGTAACCTTTACCAACAATATCGGGAAGATAGACCTTTTTCACTTCGTCCAATCTGTTCACCTGCCTTTTTGACCGCGTAGAATCGATTTTAACGCTCTCAAAACACCTTTCACGATATTTATATCGTCTTTCAATTTAACCGCGTAGGAGCCAATTTAAGCGCCTTTGCTCAAAACAGCTAGCTGTAATGCGGTTTATACAACCACCTAAAAATTTCAGTCTTCCAACTCACTGCCGCCGCTTATCACGATCGGAACTGTACCCGACACTTGAATTTCCGTTTTAAAGGCGCCGTGTATTTTTGCAAGATATTCTGCCGCCTTCAACCTGTCCTTCGTGCTTATCGGCACTTTAACGATCTCCGACTTACTGAATCCTTTACCGGTACCAACCGTGACAACTACCGAATCTTCCTTTTCGCCGCGCATTACCGCCGTCATATATTCCAACGTCTCTTTTAAATCTGCCGTCCGCGAACTCTCCAATTCCTTCAGCCGTTTTGCTATTTCCTGCGAAATGCTAGCATTTGCCAGTATTTTAGCGCCGTCGACGTTGACATTTTTTTTTGAATATCCTGCCAATCTTGCCGCCTCGCTTGCGTTACTGGTTTTAATGTAAAAATCGACAAATCTTTTCTGACGTTCAGTCAAATTCACCACCTCCCAATAAAAAAGGCGCCGAGTTATTTCGACGCTTAATTTTTTTTCGCTTAAGTTGACGAGCTACTTACTTCAACAGAATTGCAACAATCATCGCCGCAATACCTATAAACATCATTATGTTGGTGTTTCGTCCGCTAAGTTGAAGGTTTTGTAAATTCGTTCTAATTTCCGCCATTTCCGCCG
>CAMJNB010000175.1 GCA_946407175.1 uncultured Selenomonadales bacterium
TAAAAGATTTTTTTTCTTATAGCAAGCAAGTCAATCTCAAATTTTAAATTTAAGCGCGAATCTCGCCGATATTTCCTAATTCGTGTCACGAATGGCGAATTATTATATCTTTTGTGAATTTGCGTTCATTGTCACCTTTATGACACTTCGGCATTGTTGACAGTGTTGCCGCATTGCCGAAATTTTTGTCTTGAATATGTCTTTAGCGCGTGTTATCATTTTTAAAAAATTTTGATGAGTTAATGAGTAAATTGAAAGTGAGGTAGTACGATGAAAAAATTTTTAGTGACATTGCTACTGTCAATGTGTCTGTTTATGAATCAAGCATTGGCGGCGAACGCGGAAAGCGTGTTAAATTCCGCGCAGTTGACGCCGACGCTGACAGGCTTTGAACCGTGCGACAGAATTGTAACGTACTATTTAAATCGAATCACGACGCCTGAAATGTCGACGGCGGCGAAGGTACAAGCGTGCTATGATTGGTTGGTAGTTCACTGCAGTTACGGCGACAATATAAACCGCTTGCCTTACGTTGAAGAGGCGTACGGACCCGGACGCGCCGCCGGAATGTTGGAAGGCTATGTCGGTGCTTGCGACGATTATTCCTGCGCGTTTGCGGCAATGACACGGGCGCTGGGCTTGAATTGCTACACAGTCTACGGTCAAACTTCGCGTGCTGACGGCGGCTACACGGGACATATTTGGTGCGTGATAAAAGTTGACGGCGTGGAATATGTTTTTGATCCGCAGGTTGAAGACAACATCGCGCGTGGCAGTGACATTCAATACTACAGATTCTGCAAGACGTATGATGAGGTTAGTGAAAATTATATTCCGCAACGCATTGAAACCGATTACTTTACGCCGTTGTATTAACCGGTAGCTTGTAGGAGTTGGAAGAATGAATAAACTTGAAAAATCTTTAATAGAATTTAATCGCGCAAAAAAATTTATGCCCGGCGGCGTCAACAGTCCCGTTCGTTCATACAGCAGCGTTGACTGCAACCCACCTTTCATTTTGCACGCCAAAGGCAGTCACATTTACGACATTGACGGCAATGACTATATTGACTACGTAGGCTCATGGGGACCGATGATTTTGGGCCACGCCCACCCGCAAGTTGTTGCCGCGCTGAAAAAAGCCGTTGAACGCGGTACGAGCTACGGAGCACCGACTGAACTTGAAACGCGGCTTGCAGAATTGGTACAGAAAATTTTTCCGAGTATGGAAGTCATGCGCATGGTAAATTCCGGCACCGAAGCTACGATGAGTGCGATTCGTGTTGCACGTGGCTTTACCGGTCGTGACAGGATTGTAAAATTTATCGGCTGTTATCACGGACACAGCGACGGTCTTTTGGTAAATGCAGGTAGCGGCGCGGCGACATTCGGCGTGCCGTCAAGTCCCGGCGTCACGAAAAATACCGCGCAGGATACAATAGCCTTGCCGTACAATGACGTTGACGCGGTGAAAAAAGTTTTTGCCGAATGCGGCGAAAAAATTGCGGCGGTTATCGTGGAGCCTGTTGCGGGAAATATGGGGCTGGTACTGCCGAAAGAAAAATTTTTGCCGACACTGCGCGAGGTTACAAAAAAATTCGGCGCGTTGTTAATTTTTGATGAAGTTATGTGCGGTTTTCGTGTTGCATTGGGTGGCGCGCAGGAGAAATATAAAATTACGCCGGATTTAACGTGCTTGGGAAAAATTATCGGCGGCGGCTTACCTTGTGCGGCGTATGGCGGCAGGGCTGACATTATGCGAAATGTTTCGCCGGAT
Organism: uncultured Selenomonadales bacterium; assembly: GCA_946407175.1. The sequence goes on from CAMJNB010000175.1 coordinate 1,778, forward strand.
GGCAGGATTTATCAGGCGGGAACTTTAAGCGGCAACCCCCTTGCAATGACGGCGGGTATTGAGACGCTGAAAATTTTAATCGACACGCCGAACTTTACAGCTGACTTAACAAAAAAAACTTCCGCGCTTGTCAACGGCTTGAAAGACAAGGCGAAAGTTGCAGGTGTTGAAGTACAGATTCCGCAGGCAGGATCAATGTTCGGAATATTTTTCAGTGCGCGAGAGGTTACGAACTACGAAGACGCGGCGGCGACTAATCAAGAAAAGTTTAAGCGTTGGTTTATGTCGATGCTTGAAAAAAATATTTACCTTGCGCCTTCGCAGTTTGAAACGCTTTTTATGTCGAGTGCGCATACTGATGAAGATATTGCACGTACGATTGAGGCGGCGGAATTTTAGTTTTCAGGTTTCAGCTGTCAGCTTTCAGACAAATCATTCTAAAATCTGTAAGCTAAAAGCTAATACCCATAGCGTTTGCGATTAAATAACAATATCGTAACGGCAATGATAACCGCCGTAATGTCCGCACTGACCATTGAAGCCCAAATGCCGTCCACTCCCCATATAAGCGGTAAAATTAAAACTGCGGAAATTTCAAATGCCAACCGCAAACCGGAAATTACTGCGGAAAGTATGCCGTTGTTAAGCGCCGTGAAAAATGCCGAAAGAAAAATTACAACGCCCATGAACAAAAATGCGAACGCGAAAATTCTCAATGCGTGAACCGTCATTTCCATTAAATGTTCGTCCGATCCGACAAATATACTTGCCAAAGGACGCGCAAAAGTTTCAGCGCTGGTGAACATTAAAATTGCAAACAAAATTATCATGGTTAAACTTTTTCGCAAAAGGCTGTGAAGTTCATGCTTACTTTTCGCGCCGTAGTGATAGCTGACAACCGGTGAAATTCCTGCAGAATAACCTAAAAATACCGCCTCGAAAATAAATGCGAAGTACATTAAAATTGCAAACACCGCGACGCCGTCCGAGCCTGCGTATTTTAAAAGTTGCCAGTTGAAAATCATGGTGATAAGCGATTCCGAGATACTCGACATAAGCTCCGATACACCGTTGGTGACAGTTTGAAAAAGTGCCGCGCCGTCAAATATCGGCTTAGTCAGTTGGAGTCGGCTTGAATTTTTTCTGATAAAATATATAAAAGGCAACACGCCGCCGATAGTTTGACTTATTGCCGTAGCCGCCGCCGCGCCTTCAAGTCCCCAGCCGAACCCTGCCAAAAAAAGTGCGTCGAGTACGATATTTGTAATACCCGTTGCAAAGGTTATCAAAAAGCCGAGTTTAGGTTTTTCTGCGGCGGGAAAGAGATATTGAAATTCAAACTGCAGAATGAACATGGGCAGACTAAGCATCAAGATTTGCCCGTAGCTTAAACTGTACGCCAGCAGTTCACCTTCCGCGCCTAAAAATTTCGCCACGTCGTCAAGTAAGAAGAAGCCAAGAATTTCAAAGGTAATGCCGACAATTATCGAGAGATATACCAGCATGGAAAATATTTGATTCGCCTTAGTCTGATTGCCTTCGCCTAGAGTTTTGGCGATTAACGCACTGCCGCCGGTGCCGAATAAAAATCCTATAGAGCCTAAAAGCATAGTCAGAGGATACACGAAATTCAGCGCGGCAAAAGGCAATGTCCCTGCGAAGTTCGCGACAAAAAATCCGTCCACAATGCTGTAGATTGACATAAAAATTACCGTGCCGATTGCAGGCGTAGTGAAACGCAAAAGTTTTGCGTAGGTGAAATGGTCAGAAAGCCTTATCATAAAAAGTCTCCTTAAAAAAGATTTACGAGAATTTTAAATCCATTTAAGAAAAGTATCAATACAATTTAAAAGTTTAATATGATAAAAGGCTGAAAAGATTTTGCAGGAACTTTATAAATCGGCGTCGAATTGAAAAAGAAACAGGTAGATTATGCGGAAATTTTTAAAGGACGAGGGTTATGGTTACAAATGACATTCCACAAGTAGGAGAAAATTCTCCGCTTAACAAAATAACAGATTATTTCAGCGCATTACAAAAGTCAACGGAAGATTATTTGTTCGTGCTGGATTTTGAAACAAATAAATTTTTAATTTCGGACAACTTTATATCCGATTTTGATTTCCCTGCAAATATTGTCGACGACATAAACGAATTGCTGATACCGTTCATACACGCAGAAGACAGGGAAATTTTTGAAGAGGCAATGCGTACGGCGCTTGAAGAAAATGATTTCGAGTCTGTTACCTGCGACTTTCGGCTTTTGCGCATAAACGGCGAATACGGCTGGGTAAACATTCGCCTTTCCGTTTGCATGGACGTAGACGGTCAGCAGGAATTTATCTCCGGCGTCATTACGCGCATGGACAGGGAAGTTAAAGCAGATTATATCACGGGACTTTTAAACCGCACTTCTTTTTATTCCGAGTTGCAGACAGAGTTGAGCGACCCTTCACATCACGGCGCCGTTGTAGTAATTGGACTGGATAATTTCAACGTGATAAATGAAACGTACGGACATAAATTTGGTGATTCCGCATTACGCCAAATTGCGCAAAATATCACAAACGTCCTGCCGCCCGATATAAAGCTGTACAAAATTGCAAGTCACCGCTTTGCATTGTTTATGCCGGACGCAATGCCGGAAGAAGTAGAAATAATTTTTTCCAGCG
>CAMJNB010000176.1 GCA_946407175.1 uncultured Selenomonadales bacterium
GGATAAATGAAATATTTTTAACGCGCGGCTGAATTTCCGTGATAATCTCTTGTAAGCGTTCCTTGCTAATGCCGGGCGCCGCAATTATTACCGTTTGAATTTCCAATCGGCGTACGATTTTTTTAACTTCGTCAAAGCCGCCTAGTATCGGAAATTCGGACGGTATTGTTTTTGATATCGGCTTGTCGTCGATAAAACCTGCAATGTCGTAGCGGTAGCCTAAATCTTCACGCCAGAATTTTATCAGCCTTTCCGCAGTTAAACCAGCGCCGATTACCAAGACCGGTTCACTGAAGATATTTTTCAGTTTTAAAAATTTTAATACTGAGTAGCGAATTATGCAGACGTTACACAGCACCAACAAGCCGAAGATTATCATAAACGTTCGTGACGCCTGATGTCCTGCCTTAAAAAAGTAGACTAAAATTATTGTTGCCATCCAGCCGTAAAAGACGGATAAAAAAATTTCGCGCATTGTATCAACTACCGGTTTCATTTGGCGGTAAGAGCGCGAGTGACTTAAAAAGATTAGAAACAGTATCGGTACGCCGAAAAAAATATATTGGTCAGAGTATATGTACGTTAAGCCGTACCAAAAATCTGCGGCGTCGCGAATGTAAAAGGCTACGTACTGCGTCAAAATAATTCCGATATAGTCGAACAGCATAAACAGCAACGGCGGCAGGAAAGAAGGCACGGACTTCTTTTTTTGTTTAGGCATTTAAATTCTAATCCTTTTTTAGTGAGTAGTTAGTAGTGGAAAAAACTACTTACTAGATAATTCTATGTTCAAACGCAGGGGTCCAATCGCATTAGTTTCATCGCGCGAATAGGCAACTAACCTAATCGCTCCGCGCACGTTAGATATTTCGTCAAGCAGTTCATAAAGCTGTGAACCTTCCATGACGCCTACTGCGTGAGTTATCGGGTCGGTTAAAATTCCCTTTGCAACGGCGGCGCGATTGACTTCACTCAAAAACATTCTCAAAATATATTCTGCGTCGTCTGCGTCGTCAACTTGATAATTTTCAGCGAAAATCATTTCGTCTTTGTTGTAAACGTGATTGTTGGGGTAAAGTGAAAGGCTGGTACGAATGGGTTCGCCGCGTACCAAATTCCCTGCCGCCGAAATTCGTAAAATCATATCCTGCTGACTGCTTGAAATTTTTTCAATGGTATCTTGCAATTCCGGCTCGTAAATCAAAATGGAGCCGTCAAATTTTCCCTCGTACTTTTCCATAATGGTTTGTGTAGCTTTATCGGCAAGCGCGTCGATATCCTTTTCAACCTCCGCCGCAGGACGATTGCCGGCAATTACGCCGCTTGCAAAGACTTCACCGGCTTTAAAAATTATGTCGCCTTCGCGCATTGCTATCAAGCCTTCGCGCAGATTTTTTGCGTGCTCTTCAAGTTCGGCGTTATCCTTCGCAAGCTTTTCATTGTCAGCGGTCAAGGTGATGTTAAATTCGCCTAATTTTTTATTGTCACTTTCCAACGCGGCATTGGTGCTTGACAGATTTTCATTCTGCGCGGAAAGTTCGTTATTGGAACTTGACAGGTTTTCATTCTGCGCGGATAAATCTAAGTTTTCGGATTCAAGACGTTCATTTCCCTCTTTCAAGCGATCAGATTCTGCTTTAAGTTCTTCCTGCTCCGATTTCAGCGCAGTCACTTCTTCTTTGGACTTTGCAAGGTCGGTTTCCGCCTGTTTAAATTCTTCCTGCGTATCCATAAGCTCCTTGACTACGGCGCCTAAAGATTTTTGAGTTTCAGCCATTGCCGCGTTTAATTCTTCCATACCGAAAAGCGCGGTACGTACGTTTTCTGAAATTATCGCCATTGAACCGATTGACAAGCCGGTTATCAACGCGCCGGTTATCACCGTGATTATCATTGACGTATGACGCGGACGCAAGCCGAATATCGAAAGACGCTTTTTGCCTATTTTCGTGCCGAGTTTGTCGCCTATAAATGCTATCGCGCCGCCGGTTATCACCATTACTATTATCAAATAAATTCCTTCCATACAACGCCTTCTTTTTTTAATTTGCTTTTACGTATTATAGACGAAAATTTATCTTTGTGCTACAATTCTTAAAACTGTATGAATAAAAAGTTTTTTTGAAGGGAGTGATGCAGATGATGTTACCGAATAAAATTGTACGACGCACTTGGACAAGCGGCGAACCCGTGAAAATCGGCGTTTCAAAGCAAAAAAAGAATGAAGAAATTTCTAACGAAGATGTCGAACTTGATGAAGACGGTACGCGGGAAGAGGAACTGCGGCTAAAAGAAAGAGAAGACGAAGTTAATCGCTTGCTTGCCGATATCGACCAGCGTGAAAAAAGTCTTGCCGAAAGATTCATTTCCCTGCAGAAGGACGAAAAGAAGTTAAAAGAGTTAAAGCAACGCACTCAAGCCGAATGCGACAGAATTTTAATTGAGGCTAAGGCAGAAGCCGAAAGAATGTACAATGAAGCTAAGACAACAGGTCACGAAGAAGGTTTTAATTTAGGTCACGAGGAAGGCTTTGAAAAGGGCGAAAAAGCCGCTGAGGAGCAGTGGCAAGAGATTATTGCCGACGCCAATGAAAAAGCGCAGAAGACTTTACGTGACGCCAAAGACTTGACTGCTGATTACTTCATACGCGCAGAAGATGACGTAGCTAAAATTTTGATGATTGCCATTGAAAAAATTTTGCCGCAACATTTCATTGACGTGCCGAAAGACGTTTTGCCGGTGGTACGTGAGGCGATTCAATATGTACGCGACCAGAAAGAAGTCAATGTCCACGTCGAGCCGCACAGTTACGATTTAGTTTTGGCGGCACGTGGCGAATTGCAGGCACTTCTTACCGACGGCACGGCGATTCTTGAAATTACGTCCGACGACGCTTTAAATCCCGGCGATTGCGTCATTGAGACACCGAATGGCGGCGTTGACGCGCGGCTTTCCGGTCAAATTGAAATTGTTAAGGACGCCATTAAATCTATGATGATTATGTAGATCGATAGTGGTTAGATCGATAGATCGATAGTGGTTAGATCGATAGATCGATAGTGGTTAGATCGATAGAAAACCATCGATCCATCGATCCATCGATCCAGCTACCATCGATCTAAACTCGAAAGGAAGATGAATTATGAATACCAGAACTCACGAAATTATCAGAGAGTACATCGACATTTTAGTTTACCAAGCAATAAACCGCCAGCTTACGTGGGAAACTTCCGCCGGAGATTTGGATATCCGCTACTCCATTAAAGACATGGAAGGCAAAGAACTTCTCGGCGCGTCTTTCAGCGTACTTTCTACAAACGGCAAAGTTGAACTCACCATTAACGGCGAAAAGTTTAAAACTGCCAACAAGCCCATTATCGAACGCGTCAGCATGCTTTTCCGCATTATTAACTACGAAAAGAAAGAGAACATTATTTCCGACGAAACAATTAAATTTATGCGTAAGTACATTGCAGACCACAGGTAGTTAGATCGCTAGTTGTTAGTTGATGGATCGCTAGTAAACTATCTAACTAGAAATCTATAGATATAGCATAACTTTTACAAAATCGGCATCGTTTAAAGTACGACCGCCGATTTTTTTTAGCGCCGAAATTTCCTTCACAACCTCCGCCGTAATTCTTTCGCCAATATTCAGTATCGGTATGCCCGGCGGATAAAATGTCACTTCTTCCGCGCAGATTCGCCCTACAGATTTTTCAAGCGGCACTAATTCACTTTCGGCAAAAAATATTTCGCGTGGCGTTATAGCCGGTAGCTGATAGCCGGTAGCAGGTAGCGGGTAGCTTGTAGCAGGTAGCCGGTAGCCGGTAGCCGGTAGCTCTAAGCTCAAAGCTTTAAGCCCTAAGCTCAATTTTGAAATTACCGCGTCATCATCTGCGTAGGAAATTATGAAAAGCAAATTCGCCGCGTCCGAAAGTTCGCACTGAATTTTAAATTTATGACGCAAAATTTTTTCGGCGTCAATTCCCGTCAATCCCGCGCCTTCCACATTCACCGTTACTTTTGTTAAATCTAATTCAAAATCTTTCACAGCGTCGAAGGTTTTCAGCGCCGAAATTTTTTGTATCTCTGCGCGGAGTTTTTGTGAAAGTTCAACCGCGTTTAAAATTTTTTCGCGTCCGACTTCAGCCATTTGCAAGCGTGCAATGTCCAATGACGCTAAAAGTAATTGGTTGGGGCTTGTAGTCTGCAAAAGGCTTGCCGCCCTGCGTACCGCGTCGACGTCGACAAAATTTTTTCGCACCATAAGCATTGAAGTCTGCGTCATTGAGCCTAAGAGTTTGTGAGTTGACTGCGCGGCTAAATCTGCACCCGCGTCCATTGCCGATATCGGTAACCTTTCGCAGAATTGCAAGTGCGCGCCGTGAGCCTCGTCGACAAGCAATAACATTCCCGCCGCGTGTAGCATT
>CAMJNB010000177.1 GCA_946407175.1 uncultured Selenomonadales bacterium
GTAAAAGTTCAAAGCATTGCCGAAATTATGAATCGAATCGCGCCGCGCCAACTTGCCGAAGAGTGGGACAATCCCGGACTTTTGGTCGGCAGTTTTGCGGCGGAAGTTGAAAAAGTTTTTGTCTGTCTTGACGTTACGTACGAAACAGTAGAAAATGCCATCAAATTCGGCGCGAACCTAATTATAGCGCATCACCCGATAATTTTCCGCGCAGTAAAAAATTTTCGTACCGACTTGCCGCTGGGTCATAAACTTGAAACGCTGATAAAAAATGATATCGCCGTTTTTGCCGCGCATACAAACCTTGATTCGGTGGACGGCGGCGTTAATGACGTACTTGCAGAAAAATTGGGACTGCACGACGTGAAACCTTTCAACGAAGAAAATTCGCTCGGTCGCATAGGTTACCTTTCCGAAAAAATGACAGCAGAAGATTTTGCACGTCACGTGGCAAGGGCTTTAAATGCTGACGTGAGATTGGTTAAAGCCGGTGACTTTATGATTGAGAAGGTCGGACTTTGTAGCGGTGCGGGCAGTGAATTTATCGGCACGGCAAAATTTCACGGTGCGGACGCTTTTGTTACCGGCGACGTGAAATATCACGAGGCTCAAAGTGCCGTTGAAAGTAAAATTCATGTTGTCGACGCGGGACATTTTGCGACGGAATTTCCCGTTGTTCACGCGCTTGCCGAAATTTTGAAGGCGGAATTTGACAAGCTAAATTATAATGTGGAAATTGCGGAGGATACAACTTCGCGCGACGTTTTCAAATTTTGTTGCCGAGATTAGAATTTTGTAATAAAATTTGCGCATAAAATATTTGAAAGGAACGTGTAATTAATGCCGGTCAATGCCGCCGTTGTCATTCCCATTTACAAGGAAAGGCTTAACGAACTTGAAAAAATTTCTCTCGCGCAGGTTCAAAAAATTTTAGGCAAGTACCAAATAATTTTCGTGGCGCCGGAAGGGTTGAAATGCTACTACCTTACGGCGGGTTGTAAAATTTACTATTTTCCACCGCAATTTTTTCAAAGTGTCGGCACGTACAATGAATTTATGAAACACCCTCTGTTTTACAAGGCGTTTTTGGCTTACGAATATATTTTGATTTATCAGCTTGACGCTTTTGTATTTTCTGACATGCTGGAATATTTTTGTTCATTGGGCTATGACTATATCGGCGCGGCGTGGTACCCTTTGCGAAAAATAAATCTTAACGGCAGACAGTATAAACTCAGCGTAGGCAACGGCGGCTTTTCACTTCGCAATGTCACGAAATTTTACAATTTGATTCTTAACCATACGAATATCTTTTCGCAAACGCCTGACGCACCTGAAGATAATCTTTTCTCACTTTGCGGCATTTTTTACCCTGACGAATTTAAAGTTGCTCCGCTGAAAACCGCTTACAAATTTTCTGTAGAGGTTCTTCCGCGCAGGTTTGTAAATAAAAACGGCGGCGCGTTGCCTTTCGGCTGTCATGACTGGTATAAATCGGATGCGAATTTTTATGTAGACACGTTTTTAAAATTCGGCTATGATTTAAAGCCGTTGCGCGAAAAACTTCAAAGTCTGTCTTTTTCATTGTGTCGGCAAAATTTAACAATTCACGCAGATAAACGTTTGATGCGCAGACTTCAGCGCGGCGAATCTGTTTTAAAATATCTTTCAAAAAATCGGTACACGTCAATTCGCGTCATTCGCCACCCCCTTGCAATGAGGATTTTTGCGCGGCTGATTCTTGAAAACAGTGATTTAAGCGACGAAATTTTTTTCTACAACGAAGATGAGCAAGATATTTTAATTCAAGATTTAAAATTGGAGCGTACGCCGCACTTGCTGATAACGGCGCGTGATGATATTGATAAAAATTTGATTGATGAATTAAAAAAGCGCGGCGTAAATTACAGCACGCGCGTTGTAACTTTTTGGCAAGAGTATCTGAATTATTATGAAGACAAATTAAAAAATCTCGGCAAGTAATTGAAAGAAGGGAGAATTAAATTTGAGATCCACTGAAATAAAAAATTTTGGAATAATCGGCTGGCCAATCGGTCATTCTTTTTCGCCTAAAATGTACATGGCGGCATTCAAGGACGCGGGCTTTCATTGCTACAACTACATACCTTTCCCCGTGCGTTCGGGGCGGCTTATGCTGGCGGTCGACGGCATGAAGGGGCTGAACTTTCGCGGCTTTAACGTGACGATTCCGCATAAAACGGACGTAATTTCGTACATTGATGCGGTGGACGCGGACGCGGTGGTTATCGGCGCGGTTAATACCGTTGTAAATGACGGCGGCATGTTGACAGGTTACAACACGGACGTCACGGGATTTTTGGCGTCACTGCGTGAAGCGGACTTTGTGCCGGACGGTTGCAACGCCGTAATTTTAGGTGCAGGCGGCGCGGCTCGTGCAGTGGTATGGGGATTTTGCAAACGCCGCGCAAATTCCATAACTATAGGTGCACGTAACCTTGAACGTGCAAAAAAACTTGCCGGCGATTTTATGGTTTACGGCAATGTTCAAGGTACGGAATGGACGTCGGAAGATTTTATGTACTCATTAAAGCGCGAAGATATTTTGATTAACACGACGCCGCTTGGAATGTATCCCAGTGTCGACGAAATGCCGCCGGTTGACTTGAAACTTTTGCCGGACGGTGCGCTTGTCTACGACGTTGTTTACAATCCGATTCAAACAAAACTTTTAAAGACTGCCGCCGAATTAGGCTATCCCGCATTTCCCGGCTTGCCGATGTTGCTTTTGCAGGGCAAAGAGGCGTACAGACTTTTTACCGGCGAATTGCCGAATCTTGAGGTTATGCGGCAGGTTGTTGACGAAAGAATTGAAGGCAGATTGTAGCCGGTAGCTATTAGCTGTTAGTCATTAGCTAAAAATTAAAAAATAACTGCTAAAAGCTAAGAGCTAACCGCTAATCGCTAAAAGCTGACAGAGGTTAAAACTTTGAAAACATTTTTCTTCTGCGCGCGAAACATTGAAGATTACCTTTCACCGTTGCTTGAAGTGACAGAAAAAAATCTCGTCGACTTGAAAGATAAAAATCTGCTTGCCACTGCCGAAGTACAAAATCTTTTTCGTTCGGTGATACGGTCGCACTGTGATGACGAGACGTATTTTGACGCGCCGATATCTGACGAAATTTCAACCGGCATTGACGGCGTGAAGTTGGATTTTAATTTCGGTCTGCGTCTTGAAGTTCCGGCGGGAAATTGGCGCGTACGAATCAGCGACTTTGACAGCGGCGTTGTTTTTTTTGACAAGCTTGTTTCAGACGTGCGATTAATTTCGCTGGAAAATTATTACATTCACTGGCAGGTTGAACTGTATCGCGACGGCGTTAAAACTTTTTCTCACGTCATGGACTTGACCGGCAGGAAGGTTTTAATTTCCATTCCAAAAATCGGTATGGGTGACATAATTGCCGCGTTGCCGTACGTGCAGGAAATGAAACGCCGTTACAACTGCCGCGTGTCAATGATTCTGCCAAAATTTTTAAGTGACTTTGCCGCGTACCTTTACCCCGACATTTCGCAGGAAAGTGAAGTCAGCTACAAACATTATGCGACAATTCACCTTTTCATGCCGATTAATACTTTGCCGGTATGGCCCATTGATTTACGTAATTGTCCAATGGATAGAATTGCAGGCGTGGCACTTGGCATTAATACCTTGCCGCATAAACCGATTTTTGAACCGAATATGGCGCCGGTTACCGAAGAGCCGTACGTTTGCATTGCGGTACAGGCGTCCGTTGCAAAGAAGGGCTGGCTTTACCCCAACGGCTGGGATATCGTGGTAAGCTACCTTAAAAGTCTCGGCTACCGCGTCTTTTGCATAGACAGAGACGTTGAAAATTTTGATAACGACTTAGGAATTGATATTCGTAAACCGCAGGCGGCAGAAAATTTTACAGGCAACATTGCGATTATGGAGCGGGCGAATATGCTTTACTACGCGGAATTTTTTATAGGACTCGGCAGCGGTCTTGCGTGGCTTGCCGACGCCGTAGGTTGTCCCGCAGTGTTAATCGCCGGCTTTTCGCAGGATTGGTGCGAATTTTATACGCCGTACCGCGTGGCGAATCGCCTTGTGTGTAACGGTTGCTTTAATGATGTTCGTGCGTCCTATATGAAGGATAAATGTCCGTATCACGAAGGCACGGAGCGTGAGTGGGAATGTCAGAAAAAAATTTCGCCGCGACAAGTCATTAATGCCGTTGAAAGGCTGATTGTCGACAAAAAACTAAGACCGCCGGTGTTTGGGAATTAAGAATTAAGAATTTAGAGTTAAGAATGTAGAGAGTAGAGGGTAGGCTACAAGCTAACAGCTACTAGCTACCGGCTAATTAACAAGGAGCTGAAAATTTTTCGTGGACGTAGTTCCC
>CAMJNB010000178.1 GCA_946407175.1 uncultured Selenomonadales bacterium
TTGTAATAGCGCAAATTTCTTTCAAGCAAGAAGTGTTTGTCCTTTGTCAAAATCGAAAAATTCATATTAACAAATTTATTGGCGGGGACGCCGTATTCTCTAATCTGTTCTATAATACCGAGCCAGACCGCACTATTTTCACACGTAAACAAAACCGCGTCATAGTAAGTATTTTCTATGCATTCTTTCAGTTCATAAAACGGATAAATTTTTTCATGCAGTTGAGGAAAATCGGACAAATTTTTTTTCGCCTTCTCCGGCTCATCTACCACAATCGCGCTGTATTTCAAGTCAGGATTAAAAACCTGCGTCAAAGCAAAATGTACAACTTCGCTGAATGTGATTAAAAGTACGCGCATAAAAATTTCCTTTCAAAACTATTTAACTGTAAGATTATTTAACCTTATTCAGCTTTATTTCTTTCGTATAGTGCGCGAAGACCGCTTAACGTGAGGAAGTGGTCAATTTTGTCGATAGTCTTGGACTCTTTGTAAATCATACGTGCAAGTCCGCCGGTCGCGATAACTTTAGCGTTCCATTCCTCGCCCATCTCTGCGCGTATCCTTGCAACAATGGCGTCAATCTGTCCTACGTAGCCGTAGATTATTCCGGACTGCATACAGCTTATGGTATTGCGTCCGATAACATTTTTCGGCGGAACAAGTTCAATGCGCGGCAGTTTGGCGGTAGAGCTGAAAAGAGACTCGGCACTTGCCGTAATGCCGGGCGCAATGACGCCGCCTAAGAAGTCGCCGTTTTCTGCCACAACGTCAAACGTCGTCGCGGTACCAATGTCAATGACGATTAAAGGTCCGCCGTAATTTTCATAAGCGCCTACCGCGTTTACAATTCTGTCAGCACCGATGGCGCGGGGATTTTCGTAATTTAACTTTATCCCCGTCTTAATGCCGGGACCTACAAGCAGAGGATGAATTTTAAAATAGCGCTCACACATTTTTGTTAAAGGCACAACCAGCGGCGGCACGACCGATGAAATTATAATGTCAGTAACGTCACTGATATTGACGCCTTGATAGCGAAATAAATCGTTTATCAACATGCCGTATTCGTCACCGGTTTTCTGCCTGTCCGTCGAAATGCGCCAATGTTTCATTAAATTTTTTCCTTCGTAAGTTCCCATTACGATATTGCTGTTGCCAATGTCTATAACTAAAAGCACGTCGCCACCTCGTCACTTCAACTTTGAAACGTCAATCCAATCGGCAAAATTTATGTAGCGCGGCAATTCGTCAAGCTGAAATTTTGTCACGCTGTTGCTGCTGCCTGCCGCAGGATAAACGTAATCGAAACGCCTTAATGCCTTGTCGATATATATAGGGACGCCTTCATTTACAGCAAAGGGACAAACGCCGCCTACCGCGTGACCGATTAAATTTTCTACTTCGTCAATCGGTATCATATGCGGACGGCAATTAAACCTTTCGCGAAATTTTTTATTGTCCAACTTCGTGTCGCCGGACATTAAAATTAACACGGGCTTTTTGTCGACAAACACGGAAATGGTTTTTGCAATCCTGCCTACTTCGCAATTTAAAACCTGCGCGGCTTCTTCTGACGTTGCGGTAGACTCTGCAAACTCCATAACTCTATTCGGCTCGCCGCGCTTTTCAAAAAATGCTTTGACTTTTTCAACCGCCATTTACAAATCTCCTTTTAATAAAATCACGCGGCATTATAGCATACTTACTGAAAATGTTGTAAAATACTTTGAAAAAACTTTTGGAGGAAAAATTTTTATGACGAAACAAAAAAAGCCGTACTACATTACGACACCGATTTATTATCCCAGCGCAAAACTTCATATCGGTCACGCCTATTGCACGACGATAGCCGACGCCGTTGCAAGATTTAAGCGCCTTGCCGGTTACGACGTTTTTTTCTTGACAGGTTCAGATGAACACGGACAAAAAATTCAGCGCACCGCCGAAAAAGAGGGCGTCACGCCGATTGAATACGTTGACAAAATTGTTGCGACGTTTAAGGAACTTTGGCAACGCCTTGAAATTTCAAATGACGACTTCATAAGGACTAGTGAGCCGCGTCACCATGCCGTTGTGCAGGAAATTTTCCGCCGCATTCGCGATAAAGGCGACATTTACAAGGGCGAATACACAGGGCTTTACTGTACGCCGTGCGAATCGTATTGGACGGAATTACAGCTTGATGAAAACGGTTGCTGTCCCGATTGTCACCGTCCCGTTGAAAAAGTTTCTGAAGAGGCTTATTTTTTCAAAATGTCCAAGTACGCCGACGCCGTTTTAAAATACATTGAAGATAATCCCGAATTTCTTGAGCCGAAGTCGCGCAGAAATGAAATGATAAACTTCATTAAGCAGGGGCTTGAAGACCTTTGCGTGTCGCGTACGTCATTTGACTGGGGAATACCCGTGCCGGACGATGAAAAACACGTTATCTATGTTTGGTTCGACGCGCTGACAAATTACTTGACGCCGATAGGATTTTTGGACGACGCCGAAAAGTTTAAAAAGTTTTGGCCGGCGGATTTACATTTGGTCGGCAAAGAAATTGTACGCTTTCATACAATAATTTGGGGCTGTATTTTAATGGCGCTGGGAATTGAATTGCCGAAAAAAGTTTACGGTCACGGCTGGCTGATAACTGACGGCGGCAAAATGTCAAAGTCAAAAGGCAACGTTGTAGACCCAATGCTTTTAATTGATGAGTTCGGCGCGGACGCAATAAGATATTTTTTACTGCGCGAAATTACGCTGGGGCAAGACGGACATTTCAACTACGACGCGCTGGTTACACGTTTTAACGCCGATTTAGCTAACGACTTAGGCAATCTGCTCCACCGTACGCTTAACATGATTGGAAAGTTTCAAGGCGGCGTTTTGTACGAATCCAAAAATTTATCGGCGCTTGACGAATCGCTTAGAGCAGAGGCGCTTGACACGGCGAAGGGTTATCGCCAACTTATGGAAGATATGCAACTTTCGGACGCCGTGAAGTTGGTTTGGAAGTTTATCAGCCGTTCAAATAAGTACATTGATGAAACGTTGCCGTGGAAGTTGGCGAAGGACGAAACGCAGAAACAGAATTTGGCGAACGTGCTTTACAATCTTGCCGAGTCACTGCGAATTATCAGCGTATTAATTTCGCCGTATATGCCGAGTACCGCGCAGAAAATTCATGAACAGTTGAAAGTTACGACGCCTTTTGAAGAAATTCAGCTTGAGGACGCGGAAGTTTTCGGTAAGTTGGAAGTCAATCACGAAGTCGGAAAGCCGCAACAACTTTTCCCGCGAATTGAAGTGAAGTAGCTTACAGCTTTCAGGGAGTAGGGAGTAGCTGGTAGGTATGAACTTGGCGGCTGAAAATATTTGCGTGAAAATCGGCGGCAAAGAAATTCTGCGCGACGTAAGCTATAAATTTTCACCTGCAAAACGCACGGCGATTATCGGTCCCAACGGCGCCGGTAAATCTACGCTGTTAAAAGCACTTTGTCTGCTGAATGAAAATTTTACCGGTCGCGTGACGTTGGACGGTCAAAATATTTTTGAACTGGGACGCAGAAAAATTTCTCAAGTCATGGCGATACTGCCGCAGGAAAAAGAGGCGCCGCAGGATACTACGGTAAGGCAGTTGGTTTACTTCGGCAGGTTCCCGCACCGAAAAATTTTTTCCGCCGATACTAAGGAGGATACCCGCGCAGTTGAAACGGCGCTTGAAGTCACGAAGATGAAAAAGTTTGAAAATCGGCAAGTCGCGTCACTTTCCGGCGGCGAACGGCAACGCGCATGGCTGGCAATGACGCTTGCTCAAGAGCCTAAGATTTTACTGCTTGACGAGCCGACGACCTACCTTGACATTGCGCACCAAATTGACGTCATGGAAATTATCGGCGGCGTAAATAAAAATTTCGGCATCACCGTTATCATGGTGTTGCACGATATAAATCACGTGAGACTTTACTGCGACGAAGTTGTTGTGATAAAAGGCGGCAAGATTTTTAATGCGGGAGCACCGAAAAATATTTTAACTGCCGAATCTGTAGAAAAAATTTTTGACGTGAAGGCAGACACTTTTAAAAATTCCGGCGGAGTAGAAATGATAATTCCGACCGGCAAAATTTAATGTGACTTTACCGAATTTTGTAATTATGTTATAATTTTGACATGTAAAGCTGAAAAGGTGGTGATTAAAATGAAACATATTAAGACAGTCAACAAAGCAGACTTGCAAAAGACTTTGAAAAGCGGCGGTTGCGGCGAATGCCAAGCGTCCTGCCAATCTGCTTGCAAAACCAGCTGCACGGTAGGCAATCAAGTTTGCGAAAGACAAAAAAAATAGCCGACTCGAAATTACATTCGGCAAAAAAATTTCGGTGGAGTTTTTCTTC
>CAMJNB010000179.1 GCA_946407175.1 uncultured Selenomonadales bacterium
GTAACAAAAGAAAACATGTCCGCAGAAGTCGCGTCCGGCGACTTGCGCGGACGGGGCGCGCGTCCTTGCGCGCCTCATTCTATTGCAACATTTACGAAATTTGCAACGGTTTTTGAGTTATTCAATACCGCCCTAATTGCTAATCGCTAACAGCTAATAGATACTGGCTAAAATCTAAAATAAGCGTAGGCGTTGTGGTTGTGAATCGACTCAAAATTTTCGCACTCCACTTCAAAGCCTGAAATATTTTCTACGCCGCGCAGAGCAATTACTACGTCGCGCAGAATGTCCTCAACAAATTTTGCATTTTGATAGGCGGATTCCGTGACAAATTTTTCATCTTCACGCTTAAGCACGGGAAAAACTTTGCTTGAACCCTGCGACTCAATAAGGCGAAAAATTTTTTCTATGCCGAAGTCAACCGCCTTGTCAATGTCGGCAATGTCCAATTTCACTTTGCAAATCGAACGCTGATTGTGCGCGCCGAAACTTGAAATTTCACGACTGCACGGACAAAGTGACGTAAACGGCACGGTTAAACCGAGACTTAATTTCATACGCGAATTTTTTTGCAGTTCACCTGCAATTTCGCAGTCAACGTCCAGCAGAGATTTTCTTTCTGATACCGGCGCGAATTGTTCGACGAAGTATTTAAAATTAATTTGAATAGCCGAACCGTCCGCGTCCAATTTTTTTTGTGCGTCAAGTAAAATTTTTTCCACGTCCGAAATTTTTATCGGCGTTGAAGTCCAATCGTGCAGAATTTCCATTAATCGGCTCATATGCGTGCCGCGCAGGTTTTCACTTAGAGACACGGTGAACCGAATCTGCGCGGTAACCGGTTGAATTTTTCCGCCGTCCGAAATTAAAAGCGGCAGGTGAACTTTCGTTACGCCCGTCCGCTGAATTTTTATTCCACGTGTATCTGCTTGGTTTTGTACGTCAATCATTATTTACCTCAATTAATTTTGCGAACGACTTTGCAGGGGTTGCCGAATGCCACGACGCCGGAGGGAATGTCTTTGGTCACGACACTGCCCGCACCGATAACACTGCCTTCACCTATCGTGACGCCGGGCAAAATCGTAACGCCGCCGCCTATCCAAACGTTGTCGCCGATTGTAATTGGTTTCGCCATTTCAAAACCTGCATTTCGCCTTTCAACGTCCAAAGGGTGAATCGCCGTATAAAAGCCGCAGTTCGGACCCACGAAACATTTTTTTCCCAGCTGAATTTTTGCGCAGTCCATAAGGTAAATGTTGTGGTTAAAAAAAGTTCCCGCGCCGAGAAAAACATTATAGCCGTAGTCAACTATGAACGGCGACCAAATATCTACGGCATCGGCATCGACGTTCGGCAAAATTTTTCGCAAGATATCACGCCGCGCTTTGTCGTCAACCATTTTTGTATTGTTAAGCTCCAGGCAAAGGTCTTTTACAAAAATTCTTTCGCGCAAAAGTTCTGTGTCAAAATTTGCGTCGTACCATTCGCCTTTGAGCATGTCAGTTTTTGCAGTCATTTTAATCACCCTGCAAAGACTTTCGCCGCATTGAAAATTTTTCCTGCCTGCAATATAATCTGCGCGGCGGCTTTTGCCCCTAATCTTTATGAAAGGGGGTGTACGTCCATGATGTTGACTTTTATCGTGTCTGTTGCGGCAGGTGTGGTAACTCATTACATTTGCAAGTGGCTTGACAGACATTAAAAGCGGCTAAGCCCACCCACAAAGGCGTACTATTCCAATGTACGCGAAAAACCCTCGAGTTCGTACCTCGAGGGTTTTTTACGTCCATGATGTCTTTTGTTCACTTTGAGAATATTATATCAAAGAAAAAATTTTTTTCAAGTACTAAAATCTTTTCCCTAATCCCTAAAAAAGTGAAAACTTTACAAAACATAAAAAAGTTGTTATATTGGCGCGATTAATTTTTAAAAATGACATTTATTATTTGGCAGAATTGAGGAGGCGCAATATGATTGTAAAACCGAAAATTGACGAAGTGCGCGAAGTTGCCGCTACCGGTGAATACAAAGTCATGCCGGTAAGCTGTGAACTTTTGGCGGACGTGAAGACGCCGATTGAAGTGCTTAGGATTTTAAAAAATGTTTCGGCGCATTGCTATATGCTTGAATCCGTCACGGAGAAAGAGAAGTGGGGACGCTACACTTTCTTAGGCTTTAATCCGAAACTTTGTATCACGTGTACCGGCGGCAAAATGAAAATCGGCGACACAGAATTTTTTACCGACAATCCGTCCAAACATATTCGTGAAGTTTTGGCGAATCATAAAAGCCCGCGTCTTGACTACCTGCCGACATTTACCGGCGGGCTTGTAGGTTACTTTGCCTACGACTACATAACCTACGCCGAACCGACGCTGAAAAATTCAGTTGACGACACGGAAAATTTTCAAGACGTTGATTTAATGCTTTTCGACAAAGTAATTGCCTTTGATAACCTGCGGCAAAAAATTTTTTTAATCGTCAATATGCCGCTTGATAACGTTGATGAAAATTACAGCCGTGCGGTTGACGAGTTGAAAAATATGCGCGAACTGATTTTAAACGGCACGAAAAAAGTTGAGCCGGAAAGTAAATTGACCGGTGAAGTCACGCCGCTTTTTGACAAAAAAACTTACTGCGCAATGGTTGAACGCGCGAAAAATTATATTCACGAAGGCGACATTTTTCAAATCGTCCTTTCCAACAGACTTTCGGCAACGTTTGAAGGCAGTCTGCTTAACACGTACAGAATTTTACGCCTTATTAATCCTTCGCCGTATATGTTTTATTTTTCCGGCACGGATATTGAGGTTGCCGGTGCAAGTCCGGAAACTTTGGTGAAACTTGAAAACGGCGTACTGCATACATTTCCGCTGGCAGGTACGAGACCGCGCGGTAAAAATGCCGATGAAGATTTACGCCTTGAAAAAGAGTTGCTTTCCGATGAAAAGGAGCTTGCCGAACATAATATGCTTGTTGACTTGGGTCGCAATGACTTAGGTAAAATTTCAAAATTCGGCACGGTGCAGGTTGAACGCCTTCACAGCGTCGAAAGATTTTCTCACGTCATGCACATAGGCTCGGTTGTACGCGGCGAAATTCGCGCAGATTGTGACGCGCTGTCGGCGATTGAAGCCGTGTTGCCTGCCGGTACTTTGTCCGGTGCGCCGAAAATTCGTGCGTGTGAACTTATTGCGGAGCTTGAAAATAACAAACGCGGCATTTACGGCGGCGCGATAGGTTACATTGACTTCACCGGCAATATGGATACCGGCATTGCGATTAGAATTGTCTACAAGAAGAACGGAAAAATTTTTGTACGATCCGGCGCAGGTATTGTTGCCGATTCGGTTGCAGAAAAAGAGTTTGAAGAATGTTTGAATAAGGCTAAGGCGTCACTTGCCGCGCTTAGTATGAATGTGGAGGAAAGTTAAATGGTTTTGCTAATCGATAACTACGACAGCTTTTCTTACAATCTCTACCAGCTCATAGGCGAATTTACGACGGATATAAAAGTTGTGCGCAACGATAAAACTACGGTTGACGAGATTAAAAAAATTTCTCCCGCGCAGATTATCCTGTCGCCGGGACCGGGCAGACCGGAAAACGCGGGAATTATTATTGACGTGATAAAAAGTTTAGGCGGTGAAATTCCAATCTTCGGCGTATGTTTGGGACATCAGGCAATCTGCGCGGCATTCGGCGCAAAGATAACCTACGCAAAAAAGTTAATGCACGGCAAGACGTCAGAAATTATCTGCGACACGGATTCAAAAATTTTTAAAGGCTGTCACCAAAAATTTATGGTAGGGCGATATCACTCACTTGTTGCCGATAAAGATTCAATGCCGGCAGAATTAAAAGTAACTGCGCGGTCTTTGTCGGACGGTGAAATTATGGCGGTGCAACACAAAGATTTTCCGATTTACGGCGTGCAATTTCACCCTGAAAGTATTTTGACGCAGTACGGCAAAAATATTCTGCAGAATTTTTTAGCTTAGAGCTTGGAGCTTAGAGCTTAGAGCTTGGAGCTTAGAGCTTACAGCTTAGAGATATTCTTAAGGAGCATGAAAAATGATTAAAGAGGCAATCATTAAAATCGTCAACAAGGAAGATTTAACCTACGACGAAGCTTTTAACGCGATGAATGAAATTATGAACGGCGAAACTACCGCCACTCAAAATTCCGCATTTTTGGCGGCACTGTCAACTAAAAGCGCGAAGGCTGAAACGGCTGATGAAATTTCAGGCTGTGCGGCGGCTATGCGAAGTCACGCGCTGAAAGTGGAGACGGATTTTGACGTATTTGAAATTGTCGGCACCGGCGGCGACAACGCGCAGAGTTTTAACATTTCCACGACTTCCGCGCTTATTACTGCG
>CAMJNB010000180.1 GCA_946407175.1 uncultured Selenomonadales bacterium
CTGACAGGGACGGTTGCTTTTCCGGCAGTGCCATTGAACATGACGGCAAACTTTATCTTATGTACACGGGCAATGTTGCCTTGCCGAATGAATGCGGCTTTCAAGACCAAGCGCTTGCAGTAAGTGACGACGGCATAAGGTTCACTAAGTACGAAGGCAACCCGATACTTCCCGCGCCTACGTCTGATTCGATTAACGGCAGTGACTTTAGAGATCCCAAAGTTTGGAAGAAGGACGGAAAATTTTATTGCGTCATCGGTTCAAAAAATGTTGAAGGTACGCACGGACAAGTTTTGCTTTATGAATCGGACGACTTAAAAGATTGGCGATTTAAAAATATTTCTGCGCACGCTGAAGGCAACGAAGGCAATATGTGGGAATGTCCCAATTTCTGCGAAGTGGACGGGCAGGACGTTTTAATCATGTCGCCTATGGGAATTGAGCGTAAAGAAAATAAATTCGTCAACGCGGTGGACTCCGGCTACATGATTGGTAAGCTTGACTACTACACGGGAATTTTCAATCACGGTGAATTTGACTTGCTTGACTACGGCTCGGACTTCTACGCGCCGCAAATTACGCAGACTGAAGACGGTCGCTGTATTATGATAGGCTGGCTTGCAATGTGGTTTGCCGATATGCCGGAGCAACAAGACGGCTGGGCAGGTACAATGACGGTGCCGCGTGAACTTCATATTCGCAACGGCAAACTTGTCAGCGTACCGGCTAAAGAGCTTGAAAGTTTGCGTGAAGGTAAAGTTTCGCATAAGAATTTAAATATTTCAGCACCGACGCAACTTGACGGCGTAAAAGGCGTGACGGGTGAACTTATTGCGGAGATTGACACTGCGAACAGTGATAATTTTTCAATCGCCCTTCGTGCAGACGGTGACGAAAAAACTTTGTTGACTTATGATAAAGAGACGGCGACTTTTTCACTGAATCGCGAAAATTCCGGCGCAGGTCCCAAAGACGGCAGGGAAGTTGTATTGACGCCGGAAGAAATTTTAAAGCTTAGAATTTACCTTGACCGTTCGTCGATTGAAGTTTTTGTAAATGACGGTGCGGCGGTTTTAACGTCGCGCATTTATCCCGCTGAAACGTCGCAGGATATTATTTTCATTCCGAACGGCGATAAGCTGACTTTAAAGCAAGTTATTTTTTATAAACTCGGTCAAGGCATCGCGCAGTAAAGCTGTTAGCGTTTAGCTGTTAGCGGATATAATTTAATAGCTAATGGCTAATCTAAAGGGGGTGTGTAGTCAATGATGATGAGCGGTGCTAAGGCAGTAGTCGAGTGCTTAAAAGAACAAGGCGTCGATACAATCTGGGGCTACCCAGGCGGCATGATACTTCCAATGTATGACGCACTTGTAGACGAAAAAAATATACGCCAAATCTTGGTGACGCATGAACAAAACGCGGCGCATGCGGCGGATGGTTATGCGCGGGCATCGGGCAAAGTCGGTGTATGTATGGCAACGTCGGGACCCGGCGCCACGAATTTGGTTACCGGCATTGCTACGGCGTTCATGGACTCAATACCGGTCGTCGCCATTACGGGGCAGGTGGAAACAAAACTTTTGGGCAAGGACGCCTTTCAAGAGACTGACATTTTAGATATCACCATGCCGGTTACTAAACATAATTTCAAAGTCAAAGACGCACGAAAACTCGTCAACACGATTCGGCAGGCGTTTGATATCGCAATGAGCGGCAGACGCGGTCCCGTACTTGTCGACATTCCGCGTGATTTATTTTTCGCCGAAATTGACTACACGCCGAAACCGGTTAAAGAAAAGTCGGTAGGTAAACCAGATCCCGATTTTTTAATCTGCGCGGCGGAAGCGGTAGAAGAAATTTTGAAGGCTAAAAGACCTGCGGCGATAGTAGGCGGCGGCGCCGTGAGTGCAGGTGCGTCGAAAGAAATTATTGCCTTCATAGAAAAATACAATCTTCCAGTCGTCAACACACTTATGGGTATAGGTGCAATTCCGCGCAGTCACCCGCAAAATTTGGGATTCGCGGGACTTCACGGCACTAAGGCGGCGAATCACGCAATAGCCGAGTCGGACTTGGTTATTGCTGTTGGCAGTCGTTTCGGTGACAGGCAGACCGGCAATGTCAGCAAGTACACGCAAGCTAAAAAATTTATTCACATTGACATTGACCCTGCCGAGATTGATAAAAATATCGCGGGAAGTTTGGGGCTTGCCGGAGATATGAAGGTTATCTTAAAGCTTTTAATGCGGTCTCCCAATGCCGGTAACAGAGAGCATATTTTAAGTGACTGGTGGAAACAGATTGAAAGTTGGAAGGAAACTTACGAATACGATTATCAAGTAAACCGCTTAACCGTTCCTTGGGCAATGAATCAGATTGCGAAAAATACTGCGGGAAAAGCTTACGCCTACGCTACTGACGTCGGACAGCACCAAATGTGGGCGGCGTTGCACTTACACGTTGAGGAGCCGCGTACATGGCTTACTTCAGGCGGTTTGGGTACAATGGGATTCGGTCTTCCTGCCGCAATGGGTGCGCAGATGTACTACGGCAAAAATCGGCGCGTTATCTGCGTGACGGGTGACGGCGGCATAAAAATGACGGGTAATGAATATTACACCATTGCCCGCCTTAAGTTGCCGGTAATTTCGCTTATCGTAAACAACACGTCGCTTGGAATGATTCGCCAGTTGCAAAAGGTTATGTTCAATGAACGCTACATTGCCTGCGAATTGGATTACCCTATGGACTACGTGAAATACGCTGAAAGTTTCGGCATTAAAGCCGTCGCAGTAAATACGCAGGAAGAATTTGCGCACGCTCTGCAAAAGGCGCTTGATGACACTGAAAATCCGCGCGTCATTGTTCTCAACGTGTGGCGCAGTTTTGTTGAGCCTATGGCTAAAGGCGGCGCACGCATTAACGAGTTTGTAGAGTTTAAATAAAAGTTTGAATCGCATAAAAAAATTTTTAACCGCCTTTAAAGAAATTTTTAACCGAGTTTAAATGAAAAATATGCCTGAGCAAAAAGAAAAAAGCAGTTGGGATAAGTACAAAGTTGCATTGATAGCGGCAGTTGTCGTACTGGATATTTTGTTGGCGGCGATTTTTCTTACCGGCAGTGACGATGAAAAATTACCTGCAGAAAAAAATCAGTCGCAGGAAGTTCAAGTACAAACCATTGAAGTACCTGCGCAAATTGTTCAAGTGCCGCAGTCTGATTCAACGCCGCCTGCAAATGTATCAAATTTAAATCCTGCTGACGGCTATCCTTCCGGTCAATACAAAATCGGCGCTGACATTCCTGCCGGTGAATATTTGGCAGTCGGTCAAGGTTACATTGAACTTAACAAAGAGCCGAACGGTTTAGGCAAGCTGATATTCAATGATAACTTTGAAAATTATTTTTACGTCGAATGTCGTGACGGCGAATATTTACGTACTCAAGGCAATATAAAACTTTATCCCGTCACTGCCGATACAAAAATTGAAGTCGACATTAACAACATTGAGCAAGGTTACTATAAAGTCGGACATGATATTCCTGCCGGTGAATATAAAATGGCGCTGGAAAGCGGCGGATATTTTGCGATATACGGCAATGCGCACGACAAAAATATTTTGACAAACGGTTTTACAAATGACGCGGTGACGCGCTATGTGAAACTTAGTGACGGGCAATATTTTCAGTTA
Organism: uncultured Selenomonadales bacterium; assembly: GCA_946407175.1. Next base: position 3,697 of record CAMJNB010000180.1, read on the forward strand.
AAAAAAGGCACGGCAACGAAGGTAAAATAATTTTTGAATCAAGTTTAAGTTAAAGTTTGAATAGCATTTAAATGAAAGTTTTAAATGAGCTTAAATGAAATTTTGAAATGAGGTAAAAAATATTGAGCAGTCTTGAAGTTGGAATAATCGGTCTGCCAAATGTCGGCAAATCGACGCTTTTCAACGCGATAACTAAGGCAGGTGCAGAGGCGGCGAATTATCCTTTCTGCACCATTGAACCGAACGTCGGCATTGTCGCGGTACCGGATGCGCGGCTTGACGTGTTGACAAAAATGTATAACTCAAAAAAGACTACGCCGGCTACAGTTCGCTTTGTCGACATTGCGGGACTTGTGCAGGGCGCGTCGAAGGGCGAAGGGCTCGGCAATAAATTTTTGGAGCATATAAGGCAGGTTGACGCCGTAGCTCACGTGGTACGTTGTTTTGACGACGAAAATATTACGCACGTATCGGCAAAGATAAATCCTCTGCGCGATATTGAAACCATTCAAACTGAACTTTGTCTTGCCGATTTGGAGATTGTAGAAAAAAGGCTGGCGGGACTTGTTCGCGTCATGAAGTCCGGCAACAAGGCGGCGAAAGTTGAAAATGATATATTGCAACGTATTCGTGACGCACTGAATGAGGGGACGCCTGCGCGAAATTTGGGCTTGAATGACGAG
>CAMJNB010000181.1 GCA_946407175.1 uncultured Selenomonadales bacterium
AAATATTTTTATGTAAAATCTTTTGGCAATTATAATGTTACGTGTTATAATAGCGACGGTTAAGAAATTTTTTTGAACGATGTTTCAAAAAGACATAAAAATTCGTTGGTGAAGGGGTGAAGTAATGGAGATAACACCGCTTGAAATGACGCCCGTCAAAATGAGTGCACAGAGTCATTTGGGCGAAAATAAAGTAGAAGAACCGGTAAAAAGTTTCGGCGAATTTTTAACCGACGCGCTAAAGAAAACGAATGAACTTCAACTTGAAGCCGAAAAAATGAATGCCGCATTGGCGGCTGGCAGAGTCGAAGACGTATCGCAAGTAATAGTTGCGGCGCAAAAAGCCGATATTGCGCTACAACTTACACTTCAGTTGAGGAACCGCGCTACCTCCGCGTATCAGGAAATTATGCGGATGCAGGTTTAATTTTAGAATCAAGCTTCAGGTATCTTGCACAGGGAAGGAAAAGCGCCTGAAAGCTGGAGCACAGGCTGTTCGAAAGGACTGAGTTTATTTGGCAGCTTGGAAAGAGCGATTCCTGGAACTGTGGAACAGGTACACAAAGACACAGCGAGCCCTTGCAATAGGCGCAATAATCGCTGTATTGGCAGCAATTTTGGGGATCAGTTTTTGGTACGGCAGTAAACCGGACATGGTGCCGCTTTACACCAATCTTGAAACAAAGGACGCCGGCGACGTGGTAAACAATCTGCGCGAGGCAGGCGTTCAGTATCGAATTGAAGAAAATAAACGAGGCACTACCGTCTTTGTTCCCGCAACGCAAGTGCATGATGTTCGTTTGGAGCTTGCCTCTGCCGGACTGCCGCGCGGCAATAAGGGATTTGAACTTTTCGACGACAGCAAGCTTGGTGTTACGGAATTTCAAAACCGCGTAAACTACATTCAAGCATTGCAGGGCGAATTGACACGTACTATTGAACAAATTGACGTTGTACAAAAAGCCCGCGTTCATATTGTATTGCCGGAAGACAGTCTTTACAAAAAAAATGAAAAGCCTGCAACCGCGTCGATTATGCTTATGTTGCGTAAAGACGCGAAGATTACTCCCGACGAAGTTAAAGGCATTGTAAATTTGGTCGCGCACAGCGTTCAAGGTCTTACGCCGCAAAATATCACGGTGGTTGATGAAGCGGGTAATATCTTAAATGAAAATGAAACAGAGGACGCCGCGAAAGAGTTACGTGCCAATCAAAAGGTGCTTAATCAAATTGAAATGACTAAGCGCGTACGTGACAGCATTCAGCAAAATATTCAAACGCTTTTGGATAATTCACTGGGACGCGGTCAAGCCTTCGTAAGGGTAAGCGTGGAGCTGGATTTTGACGAAAGACACGTTGACAGACAGACTTTTACCCCCGTAGTTGAAGAAGGCGGCATTATTCGCAGTCAACAGGACGTAAGTGAAACTTACAGCGGACGTTCAAATCAGCCGGGCGGTCCCGCAGGCGTACAAGGCAACATTCCCGGTTACGTGGCAGAAAACAGAAATTCCAATGCCGAGTACGAGCGCAAAGAGTCTACACGAAATTACGAAGTCAATGAAGAAAATCAAAAAATCGTTTCTTCGCCCGGCGCAATAAGCCGCTTAACCGTAGCCGTGTTGGTAAACGACACCATGACGGCGGCGCAGCAAGAAAATTTGATGCGGGTTGTAAGGTCTGCGGCAGGTATAAATGAAGCACGAGGAGATTTAATTTCAGTTGAACCCATGCCGTTCAGCACGGAAATTCGCGACAGACAGGCGGCTGAAGAGGCGGCAGAGCAAAAACGTCAAGACAGGATTCTTTACATGGAACTTGGAGCATTAATCTTATTCTCCGCTCTGGTGCTTGGCGGATTCCTGATGTACCGCCGCAAAAAACGTCAAGAGCGTGAAACTGAAGAAGCGGCATTGCGTGCAGAAGAAGAAGCGCGTATTGCCGAAGAGGAGAAACAACGGCGTATTGAAGAGGAACAGCGCGCACGTGATATCGACGAAGACCTTATCGAGGACGAAGGACTTACGCCGCATGAAAGACAGCAACGCGACGAAAAACAGGCTATTCTCCGTATGATTGATGAAAAACCTGCTGATGTTGCAATGCTCATTAAGACGTGGCTTGCTGAAGACGAATAATATTTAAGGGTTTAGGGATTAGGGTACAGGGATTAGCAATTTCTGACTTGACCCTGACCCTTAATTTTTTTAGCTGTTAGCTATTAATTACCGGCTAAAAGCTAAGAGCTAAACAAAGGAGGAATTTACTATGGCAATGGGAGCCGATATGTACGGCGAACCGCGCGAAATGACAGCGCACGAAAAAGCGGCTGTATTTTTTATCGCCATTGGTGGCGAATACGCCGCTAAACTTTTTGAACATATGGACGATGATGAAATTGAAAGCATCACTCTTGAAATTGCAAACAACAAACAGGTAAGCGCAGAACAAAAGGCGGAAGTTATTTCCGAATTTTACCAAATGGCTATGGCAAGCGACTATATTTCTACCGGCGGTCTCGAATACGCTCAGAATGTTTTGGAAAAAGCACTCGGCTCCGATCGCGCTATGGACATTTTGAACCGCTTGACTACCAGCTTGCAGGTACGTCCCTTTGACTTCCTGCGTAAAACTGACCCTTCACAGCTTATGACGTTTTTGCAAAATGAACACCCGCAGACTATCGCCCTTGTCATGGCGTACCTTGAACCCGACCAAGCCGCTATAGTTATGAGTGGTCTGCCGCCGGAGTCACAAGCCGACGTTGCAAAGCGTATTGCAATGATGGACAGGACTTCGCCGGATATAATTCGTGAAGTCGAGCGCGTTTTGGAAAAGAAACTTTCTGCAATGCTCAACCAAGATTTTACTACTGCAGGCGGCATTCCTGCCGTTGTCGAAGTTTTGAACCGCGTCGACCGTACCACAGAAAAGGCGATTATCGAAACTTTGGAAATGGACAATCCCGAACTTGCCGACGAAATCAAAAAGCTTATGTTCGTTTTCGAGGATATCGTACTTTTGGACGATCGCTCCCTGCAAATGGTACTGCGCGAAGTCGATACAAAGGATTTGTCTCTTGCAATGAAGGCTACGCCGCAGGAAGTTGCAGAAAAAATTTACAAGAATATGTCCAAACGTGCCGCAGATATGTTGCGTGAAGAATTGGAGTACATGGGTCCGGTCAAGATTCGAGACGTAGAAGAAGCACAAATGAAAGTCGTCAACATTATTCGTACACTCGAAGACAAAGGCGATATCGTTATTGCACGCGGTCAAGGAGACGAAATGTTGGTATAGTTGATAGTTAATAGTTAATAGTTAATAGTTGATAGTTGATAGTTGATAGTTGTTGGTATTATTAACTACTTCAATAGCAACTAGCAACTAGTTACTAGCAACTATTTTTGAAACCGGTAACGTTCCATCTTGAATTTGCAGAATTACTTTTTCAAGCAGTTCTGCAAATTTTTTTATTGTCTCGTCTTTATAAAGTCCCTTGTCGTAATCAAAGGCAACAATGTATTTGTCGTCGTCGCAGAGATTGACTTCAATGTCAAGACAATTTTCAGCGGCGGGATAATCATCTGGAAGGTCCACCACGTCAACTTTCGTGCCGGCAATTTTGTAACCGCTGCCGAATCCGAAATTACGTTTCTGAAAAATGAAAGTTATCAAGTTATCTTCAAGCCGCTTGTCATAGATAATGTCCAAACTCTTGCGATATTCAAGCCCTTCATCAACTTTTTTTTCAATGCCGCTTAAAAATTCCGCTACGGTACAATCTTGCGAAAAATCCCACGCAATGGGAATTTGTTCAATAAGCAGACCCATTAAGCGGAGTTCCTGCGCGGTCGTCCTGCCGTTATGTACCCAACTCATAATTGAACTTTCGGCGTTTGAAAATTTTGCAACGGCAAGCATTGTCGCGGCAAGAAAAAAATTCGCCTCATTGACATTGTTGGCAGAAAAATATTCGCGCAGAATGCTTTTGACTTCGTATTCAAAATTTCCCGCCGTCAACTTTTTTTCCGCCGTAACGTCGAACGGCAATAAATGTTTCGCGGGATTAAAGTTTTTCAAGAGATTCAGCCAATACCGATGTCCTTCACCTAAATCGGCAGGCAAATTTTTAATGTCGTCCAAAATGTAATCGGCGTACTTTATCGGCGTATGCTTAATTTTTTTGCCTTCATAGCGAATACCGACTTCACGCCAAAACAAAATTGAAAATGACGCGCCGTCCATAATTGCGTGATAAAAATTCGCATAGCCATAATTGCCGGAAGGCGTTTCAAATATGCCGATTCGCCACAGTTGATTATTTATGAATGAATACGGCTCATTTAATTTTTTCAAGTGCTTTTTAAATTCT
>CAMJNB010000182.1 GCA_946407175.1 uncultured Selenomonadales bacterium
TTTTCTAATTCTCCCTCAATTGAATAGTCATTATTTGAACTTTTACTTTCTTCATGATATAACCTCTAATCCCTAATCCCTAACACCTAAAATGGAGCTGATTAAATGCAAATATTAACTGTCGATATCGGCGGCACTTTTATAAAATACGCCGTGATGAATGAAGTCGCGCAGATTGGTGAGCGCGGCAAAATCCCTGCGCCGATTGATACGCGCGAAAATTTTTTTAACGCGATTAGTGAACTCTACAAAAGTTGCAACGCTGAAGGTATAGCGCTTTCAATGCCGGGCGTGATTGATTCTGCGCGGGGTATCTGCGTAAAAAGTGCGGCGTTCAGTTTCAATAACGGCTGTAATATTGTCCATGAACTCGGCGAAATTTGCAAGTGTCGCGTCACGATTGAAAACGATGCACGGTGCGCGGCGTTGGCAGAGGCGAAATTCGGTGCGCTTGCCGACGTTGCGGACGGCTTTATAATGGTTTTCGGCACGATGATAGGCGGCGCCTTCGTGGTAAATAAAACCATACGCAGGGGCTTTAACAATTCGGCGGGCGAAATTTCTTTTACCGGCTCAGGCAGTGGAAAAATTTTCAGCGACCAATGCAGTGTCCCCGCGCTTTTGCAAGGGTACGCGCAGATTAAAAATTTGTCAACAGAAAAGGTAAGCGGCGAAGATTTTTTCCGCGCTGTGAATAAAAATGAAAAAGACGCGCTTACCTGCCTTGACAGGTTCACGCGACGCATTGCCGAGAAGATTTTTGATATTCAGCTGATTATCGACGTTGCCAAATTCGCGATTGGCGGCGGTATCAGCGCTCAAAAAATTTTTATAGATTCTATTCGTGATAATTTGAAAAAAGTTTATGCCGCGTCGCCGATTGAATTTCAGCGCGTCGAGGTGGTGCCGTGCAAATTTTTGAATGACGCAAATTTAATCGGCGCGCTTGTACGCTACCTGCGCGATTCGTAAGCCTTAACGTACCATTCGTACATTTGCGGCAGAGTTTCTTCCAAAGTTTTTTCCGCCTTAAAGCCGGTCAATGAAAAAAGTTTTTCGGTATTGGGACAACGCCGCATTACGCAACCTTCCGGCGCAGGGTGAATTTCAATTTTCGGCTTGTAACCCGCAATGTCCAAAACCAATTTCAGCAGGTCGATAATTTTAATTTCGGTTGAACTGTTGCCGATATGTACAATTTCGCCGTTGCATTTTTCGCTGAGCATAACAAGTTCCGTCGCCTTAACCGCATCTTCAACCGCGCAGAAAGCCCGTGTCTCTTCGCCGCCGAATATCGGAAAGGGATTGACTTTTTCATAAATGCGCTTGAAAAATTCCGGCAGGACGTGATCGTAGCCCATACGAATGCCGTAGACGTTGTGATAGCGAATAATTTTGAAAGGCACGCCGACCGTGCGGCAATAATTCACCGTCAAAAGTTCGCCCGCAATTTTACTGCCGCCGTACGACCAACGCGGATTCATCACGTCATCTACCACAAGCGGCATATTTTCAGCACTCGGTATAAATTCTGGACGCTCATGCAAAAAATTATTTACCGCCCCTGCATAAGTTTCAGACGACGACGAAAATAAAAACGCGCCGCAATTTTCCTTATTGCACCATTCCAAAATATTCATAAGCGACAAAATGCCGACGCGCAAAACTTCATACGGACGCTCATAAAAATTTTTGGTACCGTTAATCGCGGCAAGGTGGTAAATTTCATCATACCTGCCGTGAAGTTTGGCGTAAAAATTTTTTGCCGTCAAATCCTCTTTCAAAAAAATTACGTTGTCGCGCGAAATAAGATTTTCAAACATTTCGTCTGACGTACCGCGTGCGTGGTTGTCGATAATCGTCACTTCGGTATCACGCTGACTTGCCAAGTGCGCCGCCAAATGATAGCCGATAAATCCACTGCCGCCCGTTACAATTATACGTCTCATTTCGCCGCCTCCTCATCAATCAGCAAATTTCCAATCGTGCAATAATTTTTAAAATTGCCGTCACGAATTTTTTTGCACACCTGCCATACGTCAAGCACCGTTAAATTTAAATTCTGCGGTAAAAATTCTTCGTATCGTTTATGGTTCGTCAACACCAAAAGTGTCGCCGCACCGTCGCAAGCTTGATTTAAATCTTCAAAAACTTCGCCGAGATTTAATTTCGCCATTTCGGCAGGGTACGCGGTAAAGTCATGAAGTCGTAGTCCGTACCCAAGCCTTTTAAATTTGCGGGCTATGTTTACCGACGACGAACCGCGCAGATCTGAAGTTTCAGGACGACCTTTAAACGCCATGCCCGACAATACCAGCGGCTTATTTGAAGATTTTTCAACGTGCCGTGTCACCCAATCGACTACGACATCTTCCAACGATTCACTGATTTTCCGCGCAGTCAAAATAAATTTTTTACTTTCAGACTCCGGCATATTGTTCGTTAAAATATATGCGTCCTTTTCAAGACACGGACCCGCTACAAAGCCGGGCAAAAGTATACCTGCGCGGGAATAGCCGGAATTGGCAAGGTTTATCACATCCGCGCCGTTTACGCCGAAACTCTGTGCCGCCAAACAAAACGCATTGCCGATCGCAAAAGTCATGTCGCGGTAAGTGTTACAGTAAAGTTTGGCGAGCTCCGCTTCTTCAAGACTGTTCGCCGCCAACACGATTGAAGTAATTTTGCTGAAAAGTTGCGTGCATTTTTCAAGCGCCGTTGAATTGTTGCCGCTTACAATCTGCGGTAAAGTTTTCAATTCCTCAAGCGCCTTGCCTTCAACCGTGCGCTCAGGACACATACCGACAAAAATTTCTTCCGCGCTTTTACCGGTAAGTTCAGCCAACAGCGGCAAAATAATTTTTCGCGTCGTCCCCACCGACACTGTTGACCGCAGAATTACAACTTGACTGCCGTCATAAACATTTGAAATTGAACGCACGGCGCTTTCTCGGTAAAAAAAGCCCGGCGCATAAACGATTCAACAACACTGTCCGCAAAATCTCTGCCTACCGACAAGTCAAGCACAAACAAATATTTTTTATCGTTCACTAAATTTCACCTATTTGTCTATCAATTTTAAATTAAAATTTAATACTTTTTCAAGTCAGATTCGACCATAATTTTTACCAACTCTTTAAACGAAATTTCACGCCGCCAGCCGAGATTTTTTTCAGCCTTTGAAGGATCTCCCAACAGTAAATCCACTTCGGCAGGACGGAAAAATTTCGGATTAACGTCAACCAAAACCTTGCCTGTCTTCGCGCAGTAACCTTTTTCATCAACGCCGTTACCGCGCCAAATTATTTTCACGCCGACCTGTTCAAATGCCTCCTCGACAAATTCGCGTACGGTATGTGTTTCGCCCGTCGCCAAAACGTAATCGTCCGCCTTATCCTGCTGTAACATCAGCCACATACCTTTGACGTAGTCGCCGGCAAATCCCCAATCGCGTTTCGCATTCAAATTGCCTAGTGAAATTTTTTCCTGCGTACCCGCCATAATCTTTGCAAGCGCGATGGTAATTTTTCGCGTGACAAAATCGGCGCCGCGTCGCGGTGATTCGTGGTTGAACAAAATCCCGTTGCACGCAAACATGCCGTAAGCCTCACGATAATTCACCGTTATCCAGTACGCATACAACTTCGCCGCCGCGTACGGACTGCGCGGGTGAAATGGCGTCTTCTCACTTTGCGGCGCGGTATCGGGTAAGCCGCCAAAAAGTTCGGACGTCGACGCTTGATAAAATTTTGTATTCGGCTTGACTTGCCTAATCGTCTCAAGCAATTTAATCGTGCCTACGCCTGTAACTTCCGCCGTATATTCCGGCACTTCAAACGAAACGCCTACGTGTGACTGTGCGGCTAAGTTATAAACTTCATCGGGCGAAATTTTACGAATCAGCGCGGCTAAATTATTCGAGTCCGTCACGTCGCCGTAGTGCAAAGTAATTTTATCGGCGTCGACAAGGTTACTTATTCTTTCCGTGCAACTTGTACTTTGCCGCCGCACAATCCCGTGAACTTCGTAACCTTTCGATAAAAGAAATTCCGACAAGTAGGAGCCGTCCTGTCCCGTAATGCCGGTAATAAGTGCGATTTTCGACATAAAATCTTCCTTTCTATTTTAGTGCTTAATAAAAATCAAAACGTACGCCGATAACATGAAGAGGTGATTTACATGGGAAATTATCGTCAAGCTTGGTTTGATGACAACAAGTCCAATCACGGCTGGTACACCTGCGCGAAATGCGGCAAAAAACTTCGTAAAGGTGACGCGGATATCGACCACATTTTACCGCAAAAATACGGAGGCAGTGACAACTTGCGTAATCTGCAGTGCCTTTGCA
>CAMJNB010000183.1 GCA_946407175.1 uncultured Selenomonadales bacterium
CCGTTTTATTTTCAAAATCGCCGCTTAACGTCATTTTTTCAGTGTCGAAATTAATCAGCTTAGGACTTTGCACATTGCCGTTGTAGGTCAGAGGTTCACTTTGCGCGGGAACATTTTCAATTACTGCGCGATTGATTTTCCAAGTTTTACTGCGTGGCGTCTGCGTGTCATCAGCCCAAGTTGCCATTCCAATCGGTGTAAAATTAACCGTGTACGTGTCAGCGTTAATGCCTGAAATTTCGCCCGTCATCAAAAGTTTTGTCGGATCGTAATTATCCCAAGTAGGCGTCTGAATATTTTTGTTGTAGGTTAAGTCTACTGCTTGCTCCGGTGTCTTGAAAATTACCACGCGCTGTGAGGTTGAACAATTTACACTGCCGTAACTGTTTACTTTGTCATACATATTGCCTTTCAAAACGTAATACGTGGCATAAATTTCATCGGTCGGAATTTCTTTTGCAAAAAGTTTCACCTTGCCGTAGGTAATTTCGCAGGTAGGACACAAGCCGCAACCTACGCAAATGCCGTGAGCTTTCGGCGCAATGATAATGTTTACAATGTCGCCTGAAAATAAATTCGCCACTTCAAATTCATAGCAGAAATGGAATTTGCTGTCTGAATCTGCGTTTTCAATCCAACTTTCAATCGGAATGATTAAAGTTTCTTGCGTGATTTTCGGCAAATATTTTTTGCTGATAATATTGCCGTCCGAATCATACATAGCTTTTTCGGCAAAAGCGGCATTGGTCGCATAATCAGCACTTACGGCGGTTTCATTTTTGCCGAGAGCGCCTAAAGTTTGTCGTGCAGTTTCGGCGTCGGTATCGTCTAAAAGCGTACGAATGAACGCACTTAAATCGGTCGTGACGTAAGAGTTAGGCGCATTGGCATAAATCATTTTGTCGGCGTCTGTACTAAGGTTAGACAGCGAAGTTAAAGCTGCGTTTAAATCCTGTTTACCTGCAAGCGCGTCCGCCATTGTTGCCGCAAAATTTTCATCGTTGTTAATCGCGTCCGAAATTTCGCGTAACGTGTCCAAAGTGTTCGGCGCGGTACCGATTAATTTTTGAATAGCCGTTTGTACAAAGGCGGTAGTGGCAAGCTGATTGTTATTCGTGCCGTCACTTGCTGTAGGAGCTTGCGGGGTGCCTGAAAATACGGGATTGAAATTCGGCGCATATGTCGTAGCAATGACATTGCCTACCGCGTCCGAAGTTGCACGAGTAGCGGTTGAAGAGTTGCCGTCAATCGTAGCTTTGATTTTTGCAGGCAGTTTTATTGTAACGTCGCTCGTGCCGTCAAAATCTGCCGCCGTACCGGAATTTAATTCTGTAGCGTCGGTGACATTAATTTTTCGCGGCGTTGCCAAGCGCGTAGCATTTTCAGCGTTGCCGGTACAAACTTCCGCAGTTACGGCGTTGGTTGACTTAACTGCCGTGTCGCCTTTTTTCAAGTAAATACCGGCGGCGTCTTCCGTCGTCAAGTACGTTGCGTGAATCGGGTTACCGGCGGCGTCATTGGTAGCTTGATTAGCCTTAGCCGCCGAGTTTGCCGTATCCGCGTAACCTGCATTTGTCGCGTATGCCGCTTGAATCAGTTCATTTGCGCTTACAAAATTTTCCTTGATTTTGTCAACAAGATGTCGGGCGCCTTCAATGGAAAGATATTTGGACAAAGTTTTACCCTCCTTTCCAAACAAAAAGAGGCAAGAATTTAATCCTGCCGCTTTTTATTTTGTTTTGCTTTAATCGTCTTCAGACGCCGTCATTATTTGAATACAGCCGAAATCTGTTAAATTTTCGCCGTCATATTTGAAAGAAGTTTTGGCAATGCCGCAGATTCTACAAATGCTGAATCCTACCTTGTTTCGATAGTCGAAAAATTCTTCTTGCCAAGTGGGCGGCTCTCCAAGTGCCAAAACGCCGGCTTGTGCGCCTAAGAAAAGCGCGTGTCCAACCTTCGTGCCGCCGCTACCTGTTTCCGTGCGCAAAATTCTGTTGCATTGGTGAATTACAACGCCGTCGTATACGCCGAGTGCGCCGCTGAAAATAGGGTTGCTTTCGCCGCGAATATTGGCATATTGCTGGGCATTGAGCCATTTTTCGTCATTAGTTAAGTCACGAGCTTGCCATTGATCGATAATCATTACATAGGTTTCTTTACCATTAATTCTAACGGGCTTAACCATAGTATTTTCATCAGCAAGTGCAATGCGTTTTGCTTTACCGATAAGACTTGTGTTGAAGGTGTCCGCCGAACCGATAGAATCTTCGCTTGTAGCACTGCCGCCGTAAACCACTCTGTCCGGCGTCGGGTCTGCCGTAAGATTTTCAAAAATTTTCACGTCAAGCCATTTTGCAATCCAATCTGCCAATCCTTCGCGCGCGTCTTTGCGCATATCGTTTTGAACTTTCTTTTCAGCCATTTTGCCTTTGATTCTTACGGCGTTACGAATCTGGTCAATTTTAACTGCAAAGTCGCGGTAAATCAAAGCCTCTTCATTGCCTTCCAAAATATCGTCGCCAGTAATACCTGCACTTGTCAACGGCATTAAGAGCGGAATTATAATGGTATCGCCTGCTTGTCGTGTCAGTTCTTCTTTTACTTGAATAATACTGCCAGGCGAAGTACCGGTAAATTTCTCAAAGAAGGATTTATTAAATCCTGCCTCCCACGTGTTTTTTGCCCACGCCCTCATTACTAATTCAGGTGCAATGTCACCGGCGGAAGTATCGGCGAATCGCTGAATATCAAATGCCAATTTATTCTCTTCCATTAATTTTCTTCCTTTCTACATTCCGAGTAAGATTTTTTGGTAAGACGGAGGAATTTCACTCCATTTTTTGTTCTGCAACATATCAGCAAGTTGCGATTGAGTAACACCGCCGCCACTTCCTGCCGTGCCTTTCAACTGATTAGTGCGCGGGAATTGTGCTTGCGGTTTTTGTTGTTGCACCGGCGCGGGTTGTGTCGTACCTCTGCTAGCAAAAGCGTTTTCGGCGCGATTGAAATAATCTCTAACTATCATCATATCTGCAGGCGACGCCTGATTCTGGCGTAAACGTGCAAAAGACGAAGTGATAATTTCCTTGTCAATGGGCGATTGAGCGTTGAAAAATTCGCCCGTTGCAAACTGCCGTACTGCGTCAAAGTTTTCGGTTGCCTGTTTCTGTGCGACGTAATTGTTATAGTCATTTACAGATTGATTCTGCAAATATTGCATACGCTGAAGTTCCTGCTGTTGCGCCACGTGATTGGCAATAATGTCATTGTATACGGACGCTTCTGAAAGTTTTCGCGCGTGTTGCCAAAGAGCAATTCGCGGATCGCCGTCCTCAAAATAATCCATAGAATCCACGTCTTCTTTTGAAAGCCCGCTGATAGCCATTGCGCGTTGCTTTATCGTGTCGTCAATCTGCTTAATGACTTCCGTGTTAAACTGCGGCGCATTTTGTACCGGCATTTCTTGCGGCGGTGGTTGTTGCGGAGCTTGTGCAGGAGCTTGAGAAGAAATTTCGCCGTAACGTTCACGGTAAGCCGCTATCTGTTGCGCCAATTCGTTTTTCTGGTCGATAATTTCTTTAAAGCGTTTGTACGGTACAGCCGTTTCAGTGTCATCAGTTTTAGTTTCTGCAGGTGTTTCAGCTGGCGACTCTTCCGCAGGTTTCGACGCATTAGAAATTTCGGCGGCTTTTTTCAGCACGTCACGCGCAATATCTTCCGGTATGCCTGCCAATTCATCAGGTATCGGCGGCAATTCTTCTTCAGCGTCTTTAATATTGCCGTCAAGAATATCGCCGTAATCTGTAACTTCTTCCTCTGCAAACTTTTGAATATCGAACAACATTATTTTTCCTCCGTCTACTTTTTCACCGCGTTGTAAAGTGCCGTCAACGAATCATAAAACTGCGCGGGATTTTGAACACGTTTGCTGTTTAAATCCTCAATGCCTTTCAAGCCGAGTTTTATCAAGCCTACTTTTAACTGTTCAAGCAAGGCGTCTGATTCGTTTTTTATTTCGGCGCTGTTTTCTTCAAAAATGTCATTTTCAAATTTCTTAGCCATAATCTTACCTTATTCAAAGAGTGAATCAATATCTGCACTTGTAGCAACTGCGGCGGCGAAAAGTACAAATTCTCCGCTTGTCGTGTCGTAGGTGTACATAGATTTACTGCCGCTATCCAAGTCAATGTAAATTTTACCGCTTTCGCCGGTGACTTCGGTTGACGTAATTTCGCCGTTATTGTCCGTGTAGTACTTCGTCTGCGAATTGCTCGACAGCACGTGAATCGGGATAACGTTACTTACCGCAGT
>CAMJNB010000184.1 GCA_946407175.1 uncultured Selenomonadales bacterium
GTTTACCGTAATTGTGCCGACAGTGAAAAGGTCAATGTTTTCCCAGTAAATGTCAGCGCCGTTGTCGAAAACCAAGCGCAAATCCCAGTAGCGTCCTCTTTGTGAGGCATTAAAATTGACGGTGACGGATTCGCCAGGCGCAACAGTGCCGGTGTCGCCGAGAATGTCCTCTTCCCAATTGCCGCTGTTCACGGAGCTGCAGTAAAGATTGTAAATCGTCGAGCCCGTGTTGTTGATAAGCACGAAATTCTGCGCTCCCGCAAATGCCTGTGCCTGCGCGATAAGCATTACTGCCGCCGCCAAGACCATTACACGAAGATACTTAACCATGAAAAACACCTCTTTTAAAAAATTTTGATTGATAACTTTTCGCCGCTTTCACGGCATATATCAAGAGCAATTTCTCCCGATTTTCAAATTAAGTTTAATTTTTAAGATTGAGTTTAAGCTGAAAATTTTATCGCATTACGAGAAAATACTTTTAATCTTTTTGAAAATTTTCGTGCTGATAGGTTCGTCATCTTCAGTCGCATGAAACACCTGCGCTTGACCGGCTTTAAGGCGTTCAAAGAGTTGTTCCGGCTTACGAATCGCGGTACCTACAGCGGTTTCAAGTACCTTTTTGCCGTCGAAACGTGACATTGGAACTTTACGGCTTGCCGCGATTATAACGGCGTCCGCATTTTGAATCTCTTCATCACTCAATGAATGGTAAACACCTGCCGCTCCGTAAACTTCAACGCGAATGTTGACGCCCAATTTCTCCGCGCAGTTTTTCAAAGACTCACGCGCCATGAATGAAGAGGATATACCGGTAGGACACGCGGTAACCGCAATGATTTTAGCGCCGTCCGAAATTTGATTTTCCGGCACTTCAGATTTATTGCGTTCAGTTTCCTTCGCGTCAATAATCTTTATGACTTCTTCAGGTGACTTCGCGGCAATTAATGATTCGCGAAAAGCCTCGTCCATTAAGATAACTGCAAGACGACCCATTTCAGTCATTGCGGCATCACCGGCTTTAATCGGCGCCGCCATTAACACTATAAGCCGCGCAGGTTCACCGTCGACTGAATCGAAGTTGACGCCTTCAGGCACGGTTATCAATGACACGAATGCCTTTTTAACTGCGGCGTTCTGTGCATGCGGCGTTGCCAAACCGTCAGAAAGTCCGGTGGAGCCCTGCGCTTCACGCGCCAAAACGTCACGACGTACCACTTCTCTGTCTTTAATCGCGCCTGCCGTCATCAGCAAATCTATCAGCATGTCAATCGCTTCAAGTTTTGTCGCAGGGTGCACGCCGAGTGCTATGGATTTTTTTGAAAGAAAGTTAATGATTTTCACTGTAATCACTTCCTCAACAATGCGCAATTTACACTACGCACTGAACACGCCGTAAGATAATTACCGATTATTCGAGAGTTTTTAACAAAGCCTCAACTTCGGGACGAGTGGCAAGGTTTTCAGAAAATGCCGATGCCGAGCCTGTAGCAAGTCCCATGTGGAAAGCCTTAAGATAATCGCCTTTTGATTCTTCGTAACCTGCGATAAAGCCTGCAACCATTGAATCGCCGGCACCGATTGAGTTTACAAGCGTACCTTTCGGCGCAGGTGAAAAGTAATCTTTGCCGTCTTCCGTCAGTAAAATTGCGCCGTCGCCCGCCATTGAAATTAAAACGTTGCGCGCGCCTTTTTCCTGCAACTTTTTGGCGTACTCTACAATCTGTTCGTTGGACGTAAGCTTAACGCCGAACATATCTCCGAGTTCATGATTGTTGGGTTTAATCAGCCAAGGGTGGAATTTCAAAACTTTGAGGAGGAGACCTTTTTCCGCGTCAACGACAATGCGAATTCCTTTATTTTGCAAAGGTTCCAGCGTCTTTTCATACATATCGTCGGGCAGGGTTTTTGGAATGGATCCGGACAAAACTAACGTGTCGCCTTCGCCGAGTTTGGCAAGTTTGGCAAAGAGTTCATCGCGTTTTTCTTCGCTGATTTTCGGACCTTGACCGTTAATTTCCGTTTCGACATCGGCTTTAACTTTCACGTTAATGCGCGAAAAGCCTTCGTCGAGCTGTACGAAATCATCAGCCGCGCTGAAAGTGCGAAGTTGGCGTTTAATCTCTTCACCGGTAAAGCCGGCAAGAAAACCCAGCGCTGTAGATTTATGTCCCAAGTTGCCCAGCACTATGGAGACGTTAATACCTTTGCCGCCGCCGAGTACCTGTTCATAGTTCACGCGGTTAATTTTTCCTGCAGTAAACGAATCCAGCCTGACAATGTAGTCAAGCGCGGGATTAAATGTTACCGTGTAAATCATTAAAAATCCCTCCCACACAAAATATAATTGAAAACTTATGTGACAAAAATTATACAATACCGTTTTTTATATTTCAAGGTATTTTAAACTTACTTTTTCTTTGGATTTTTTAACCTACTTTCTTTTGGCGCAAAAACTTATACAAGTCAAGTACAGCCGCGCCGCTCTTTTTTTATTTTTAATTATTAATTCAAAAAAAGTCCCGCCGTACAAAAAATACGACGGGAAAATTTTTACTTATGTCTCACTCACGAAAAGATTATCTCTTGTAGGCGGTAATGGGCTTGTAGTGTTTCTTGAAAAATTCCTCTGCAACTTGCGGGAAGAGTGCATAGCTCAAAACGTCTTCGTCGGTAGGATTGAGGAACCCTTTTTCAACGAGTTCAGCTTTGAACTGATCGAACGTTTCAGCCTTCGCGTCTTCAACCGAGCAGTCGTCAATAATTTGGTCTGCGGGAATTTTCAGCGTGTTAATGATGAAGTCTCTGTCAACCGGTACAGGCGTCTTGCCGAACTTGCCGCGTACCAAATCTTTAAATTCTTTCGGTGCGGCGACGTAGCGACCATAAGCGACGTTGTAAGTAGCCATTGTGCCGACGATTTGACTGGACGGCGTAACAAGCGGCGGGTAACCTGCGTCTTTGCGAACTTTCGGCATTTCGTCCAAAAGGTCTTGGTACTTATCTTCCATGCCGGCTTCTTTAAGCTGATTGGTAAGGTTGGAGAGCATGCCACCGGGAATTTGGAAATCAAGCACGTTGGGATTTACGTCGAAGTAACCTTTCAAGCCGAATTCTTCAATCAATTCTTTCTTGACGCCCAAGAAATGTTTCGCAATGGGCGTAAGAGCTTGACGGTCAAGGTCTTTACTTTCGTCACGGGCATTTACAACGCGCGCGGGAATGTCAACTTGCTCATGCTTGCTGCCTTCAAACATTGCCAAAATCGTTTCGGTACAAGGTTGGCTTGTATCGCAGGAGAACGGCGAAAGTGCGCAGTCGATAATGTCAACGCCTGCCTCGATAGCTTTAATGTAGGTAGCGTGACCGAAACCGGACGTGCAGTGCGTATGAAGTTCAACCGGCGTGTCACCGAGTTCAGCTTTCAACTTCGTAACCAAATCGTATGCAACGTACGGCGAAAGGAGTCCCGACATATCTTTTATACAAATTGAGTGGCAACCCATTTCCTTAAGCTGAAGTGCGAGTTTGGCAAAGAGTTCATTATTGTGAACGGGGCTGATTGTATAGACCAAGCAACCTTGAACTTCAGGTTTTTCCGGTGCGTCCAACGCGGCTTTAATTGCAACGCGCAGATTGTTTACGTCATTAAGTGCGTCAAAGATTCTGAATACGCCGATACCGTGTTTTGACGCGCATTTTACAAATTTTTCTACAACGTCATTTGAATAGTGATTGTAGCCGAGAAGGTTTTGTCCGCGCAGGAGCATTTGAATAGGAGTTTTCTTAAGGTTAGCCTTGAGTTTGTCGAGACGTTCCCAAGGATCTTCGTCCAAAAAACGAAGGCAAGTATCAAAAGTTGCACCGCCCCATGCTTCAAGGGCTTTATAACCGATATCGTCCAAACTTGCAAGCATCGGTTCCATTTGGCGATAGCGCATTCTCGTTGCACAAAGTGATTGGTGACCGTCACGCAAGACGGTTTCCATGATTTTTACCTTTTTAGGTTCCGCCATCAATCAACACTCCTTTAAATATTGCGAAAATTTTTTAACATTGCCGAAATTATAGAATTTATCTTTTGCATTGTCAATGAAGATACGGCGCGTTGGTTGGGAAAATTTTAATTTTTCACAAATGCCGCGCGAAAAGGTTTTTGTTAGATGTTAGCTATTAGCTTTTAATTGCTAATGGCTAACCGCTAACCGCTAACTGCTAATCACTAATGGCTAACCGCTAACTGCTAATCACTAGGGTCTGTTGAAAAACTCTAATTTTGAATACGCTGAGAAATGAGAAAA
>CAMJNB010000185.1 GCA_946407175.1 uncultured Selenomonadales bacterium
AATATTTCGGCAAAATAAAAGGGCGATACCTGAATTTAACGGTTATCGCCTTTTTTAGTTTTATTTTCAAATTGAATTAAGCGTTCACTTGATTAACGGCGTCCAAAAATTCTGCGCGTGTAATGCCGTAGGAATTTAGCCGCTTAATAAAAGTTTTCACGTTGCCGTAGCCGATACCTAAAATTGCACCAACTTTGTCACGGAGCATTGAACTTTTTTCACCGCCTGCAAGACCGTAGTCAACCATTTCGGCGGCGGTAAATTCTTCGCGCGGATTAATTTCAAGCGTATGAACTTTTGCAAGCGCGGTACGAATTGAATCAGCTGACGCCTGTTCAATGCCGATATCATTATTAGCCGTCGCCTCAAGTCGCGGCACGTAAGCGTGCTTTGCATTTGGAAATTTAGCGGACAAAAATTTTCTTATACGTTCGCCGGCAGAATCGGGGTCAGTCAAAATAATTATGCCGCGCTTTTCGTACGCCGCAGAAATATTTGAAAGCGTCCTGCGGTTAAGCGTAAAGCCGCCGGTTATAATGCAGTCAGCGTCGACGGCGCGATTAATTGCGGCAACGTCCATTTTGCCTTCAACTACTAAAACTTCTTTTATCATGTTAGCGGTTAGCTTTTAGCCTTTCAGTCTTAATCCTTAATTCTTAATTCGTTTAACGTCGTCGCCGTAAATCGTCTTGAAATCATTCTTCATTGAAATGGAAGTCCAACCATTTTCGTCGGCAAGCTTTTTACCATTAGCAGCCTTTTCAATGTTGCCGAGTTCACGCTCTACATCGTCACACAGCACGAAAAACGCCGCGCTTTTATATTTATTGCCGTAAACCGTGTAATTCAGCATACTGGTATCACCGCCGGAATTGCCGAACGCCAAAACCGGTTGCTTGCCAATTTCTTTCGCGATATAAGAGACCTTATTCATCTTGAGATTTTTCTCTATCAAATGTCCGCGTACCAAATAATCATCTTTCTTGTAGACATAATTGCCGCCGTCATTTTCATCTTGATTTACGGCAATCATTTTGGGGTCGGAGCCGATTACTTGATTGGTAGGAATTTTTAACATATCGCAAGCTATAATTCTTATCGTCGGTCTGTCACTGCCGCTGACGACGTAAACTTTAAAGTCATTCGCCTGCAAATATTTTATAACTTCAACCATAGGCAGATAAACCGCCTCGCCCCATTTCAAATTGCTAAGCCCTTCAACCGGCTTTTCCATGAAATTTTGAACGTACTTTTCATAATCCGCCGGCGTCATTCCCGCAAAAACAGCTTCTTGAGCCTTCGCCTCTTCAACGTCTACATTCTTAGGAAATTTGTGTGTCCTGCGAATGGCGTCTTCAATGCTTTGCGCATACGCTCTTTCTTCAGGTGACGGCATGTAATTTTTGTCATACAGTGCACGATCTAAATACAGCATCCACTCAAAATAATACGGCGCGGTTTCGCATAAAAAAGTACCGTCCATATCAAAAACGGCTATTCTGTCTTCAACGGGAATAAAATTTTTACTGCGCTTATTCGTCACGTCGCGGACGTAGTTGACAAGTTTTTTCTGCGGAATTGAATTTTTTGTCCAGTATTTAAATTCGGCAGGTTTGGTGACCTTTATTTGGGAAATTTCTGCGCGGCTCATTGCGTCGGAAATTGAGAAAGTGCCAAATGCAAAAAGCCCCGCCAATACTGCCGACAAAATTTTTTTCTTCACTGAAAGTACCTCCAAAAATTTTTCGGCTATTATACGACTGAATAAAATTTTTTTCAATAAAGCCGTTCTATTAACACAGATAGATGATTTTGATATAATCTTAAAATATTTTGAAGGGAGATTTTTTTTATGAAGATTATCGATGCGTCCGTTGAACTCGCGCAGGAAATTGACGCAGAACAAATTATGAAACATATTGAACGCGCCGGCAGAGTTTGTTACAAAAGTGAATCGCGAATTTCCGACACGTCCGCAGAAAAATTTATTGCAAATATCATTAAGTCCGGTCACGAATCGGTTATCGAACACGTAAGCTTGACTTTCAAAATTATTTGCGATCGCGGAATCACTCATGAAATTGTGCGCCACCGTTTAGCCAGCTACTCTCAAGAAAGTTCACGCTATTGCAACTACAGCGGCGATAAATTCGGCAATGAACTGACTTTTATCAAGCCGTGCTTTTGGAAAGAAGACGACGAAAATTATTTGCTTTGGAAAAAGACGCTTGAAGTTATCGAACAAAATTACATGGCACTGATTAAAAACGGTGCCAAGCCGCAGGAGGCTCGCTCCATACTTCCAAATTCTTTGAAGACGGAAATTTTTATGACGGCGAATCTGCGCGAATGGCGTCACTTTCTTAAGCTCCGTACGTCACCGCGCGCCCATCCGCAAATGCGTGAAGTTGCCGTGAAAATTTATAAAATCTTGAAAGAAAAATTGCCGGTAATTTTTTCAGATATTGAAGTTTCCGCCAACGCTTAATCAAGCGCATTACGCAGATAAAAACTTTTCGCATAAGCCTTCAGCCAAAATAAAGTATTCGGCGGCACGCTTGTAATCTCCGAAATTCAATGACGTTATGACGGTCTGACAAATTGCGTTAATCAATTCAATTTCGTTTTGCTTGTCAATATTTTTTTCAAGAATAGCGCGGCGAATATTTTCCGGCGTAAGATATTTTTCTTCCAACTTGCAAAGCAGGCTGTAAATTATAATTGCTTGATGGTTCATCTTAACCGTCTCGCCAAATTTTCTATAATGTCGGCATCTTTAGCCGTCATATTTTTATACTGACTTAGCGTCGTTTGAAGAAATTCTTCTTGCTGATTCATAGTGCGCATTAATTCTTTCAGCGTTTCATTGACTTGTGGAACTTCGGCGATATTTTTAGACAGGTCGGCGACATTTTTAGTCAAGTCTTCAATTTCATCGCTAATATCGTCAGCAGTTTTGGTCAAGTTTTTAATTTTGCCGGTGTTGCTTTCAATATTTTCTGTACCGGTCTTGATAAGGTTTACACTCGCGGACATTGTCGACACGGTTTCGGTGACGTCTTGTAACGGTTTGGCAATCGAATCATTCAAAGTGTCATCAAGATTTTCAATCGCGGCAACAACGTCTTTGAGTTGCGAAGTTACGGCGTTTTGATACTGAATAAAATTTTTATCCAAACTTTGTAGTCCTTTAATGACTGCTTGGAGTTGCGACTTTGTAGCGTTTTGGTATTGAATAAAATTTTTGTCCAAACTTTGTAGTCCTTCAATTACTGCTTGGAATTGCGACTTTGTAGCGTTTTGATATTGAATAAATTGATTTTCAAATTCTTTTAAGGTAAGTTCAGATTGTTGCGCGGCATTAAGAGCTTGCGTTTCTTTTTCGGCAAAATATGTTGTGATACCCTTGTAAAAAAATCCTGCCGCAATTAGAAATGAAAAACCGCTACTATAGAGCGCAGTCATTTCATTTATCGGCGCAGACATTAAAAGAATCGCTGCCAATGCGCCGCAAAATGACAACGATAATTGAACTTCTTTTGAACTCATTTTAGAACCTCTTCAAAAAAATTTATATAATTATCCAACGCGGCTTTCAAGATATCTTTCGCGTCTTTCTCAACAAAAGTTCTAAACTGCTTACCGTACGCCGCATTAATGCCGTAAAAACGTCCATTTCTGTCACTCGTCGCCTTTTTGTAAGCTAGAATATCCTTAAACTCATATGAATATGCCCTACCAAAAAATTTTCGGTCGGACACACGCAACAAAAAATTTTTCCTTAAAACCTGCGTTAATTCCCACTTAGTCTGTTCAATCCTTTGCGAGGATTTACCGTCAAAGTCACCTGTCAAAATGTAGTTGCAGATTTTAAGCACGTCATTGAAATTGCCCTTAGCAAACGTATCGGCAGGAAATAATTTTTTCAGTGCGGCGTCATTGTAAGCGTCCCAAAAAGAATTTTTGTTGCCGAGTTTAACCGAATCGAATGAACAAATTTTATTCAGCGTCGACAAACTTAGGCAACCTCCGGCGTCGGTGCAATCCATAATGAAATCGTCGTAGAGAAAATCCAGTTCATACATTCGGTCATAAATTTTTTCCAAATCGGTTGATAAAATTTTTTTATACTTTTGAATCAGTGATTCATGACGGTGCAAAATATTTATCACGTCGGCGGGAGAGCGAACTAAAAAAACGTCGAGTCCTTGTGACTCGTAATTTTTTTGCGTGTCGTTAATAGTATCGTCAATTCGGTCAA
>CAMJNB010000186.1 GCA_946407175.1 uncultured Selenomonadales bacterium
GCCATATTCATTTAAAAGTTTCATCGCGGTTTTGGGACCGATACCTTTAACGCCGGGAATGTTGTCGGAACTATCGCCGCTTAAGCCCTTGTAGTCAGTCAAATTTTTTGGCGGAAAGTTGTATTCGGCGAAAAATTTTTCCTCGTTGTAAACCACAACGTCTTTGCTTTTATTGAAAAGTACGCGCGTAGTCGGATTGATAAGTTGAAAAGAGTCACGATCGCCGGTAACTATGTCGACTTCAAAATTTTCAGCTTGCGTCGCCAAAGTGCCGATAATGTCATCTGCCTCGTAATTCGGCGCGGTCAACATTTTAATGCCGAGTGCCGAAATAAATTCTTTCATAAGTCCCAACTGCGCGGCAAGTTCGTCAGGCATATGTTCACGTGTCGCCTTGTAGTCAGAAAAAATTTCCGTACGAAAAGTTTTGCGTGAAACGTCAAGAGCAACTGCCGCATAATCGGCAGGATATTCGCGCAGAATTTTTAAAATTATGTTGGCGAAACCGGTAAGGGCGCCTGTAGGTTCACCGGTCGGCGCAGTCAACGGCGGCATCGCGTAGAAGGCGCGGTAAAAAATACTGCTGCCGTCAATTATCATAAATCTTTGCATGCTATTTCCTTTCGTTGGTAAGGTCTAAAGTTTTTGACTTGCCGTCGCCTTGCGTCCTTCTTTCTGCCGGTCGACTTTGAAAGGGTGCGTCAACCTCCGGACCGTTTACATCTTCAATGCTTTCAGCGTCTTGTTTAACGTCAGCGGCAGGTTTGGGTTTATCATTGGTCACAGCGCCTTGATTAGGTTTGGTTTTAT
This sequence comes from uncultured Selenomonadales bacterium, assembly GCA_946407175.1. The sequence goes on from CAMJNB010000186.1 coordinate 811, forward strand.
CATTCGGCTTAGTTTTGTCATCACGCTTAGTTTTATCGTCGGACTTAGTTTTATCATCGGACTTAACGTCGGCGGCAGGTTTAGGCTTATCGTCTTTCTTAACTTCAGGCTTAGTGTCTTGATTAGGTTTAAGCGTATTATCTTTAGCGTCTTCAGGTTTAAAAGTTTCGTCGGTTTTCGGTTTATCGGCAGGCGGCGTATCTGATTTTGCAGAAGGCGTGTCAACTTTAGAAGGCGTATCAACTTCGGCAGGCGGTGAAGGCGGCACGGTACGCAGACTTAAAATTTTTCCGTTAGGCAAATTTTGTAAACCGCCGTCAATGTTGAAAAGTAAAACCGCGTCATCGGCGTTGCAGTAAATTTGCTTTTTGCGTTCATAGCCGGTGACTTCGCCGTAAGCAGTTTTCAGCGTGGATTCGGAGGCGCGCCATTCGATTTTTGTTTGAAGAGCAACGGCGATAGGTACGACGGGAATGTAGGTTATCGTGTCGCGTACAACTGCGCGGGAAATAAAAGTGCGTCCATTCAACTCAACCGGCGGCAAAAATTTTCCGTTCAACTCGATATTATACGGTTTGCCCACGTAAGTAGGTTCGCCGTCGGACGCTTGAATTTTATTTTCAATTTCAACGTCGCTTACAAAAGGTGCAACGCCGTAAGGTTCAAGCCAGCGCGTCACGTCGGCAACGGTGATATTTTGCCAGCCGTAGCCGTCGGGGTAAATGTAGTAGACGACGTTATCATCAGGCGCCTTTTCTACGACAATGCGATTGTAGGTAATTTCAACCGGCGTATTGACTTCCACTTGGTCATAAAGTACCTCGACGTCCTTTTCGCGCATACGAATACAGCCGTTTGAAACGTAGTAGCCGATACTGTCAGGCTTATTGGTGCCGTGAATGCCGTAGTTACCTTGAATTTGCATCCAGCGATAGCCTAAGGGATTGTCGGGACCGGAGGGAATTTCGTATTCAGGGTCGGAAGGATCTATCCATGTAGGATTAGTCGCCTTTTCAAGAATTTTATAGTAACCGGTAGGCGTCGGCGTAGAAACTTTTCCGAGACCTAGCGGGTACATTGCCAATTTCTTGTCGCCTTCATAAAGCGTTAAAATTCTGCTTGCGGAGTTAATCACGATTTTTCTTTCCGGCTTGGAAGTGCTTGCAGTCGGAGTATTGTTTGAACTCTGATTGTTTGTAGCTTGAGTATTTGCAGGCGCGGAATTTTTTTGCGTACCTTCTTCAGCCTGCGCGATTGGCAAATTTAAAATCAGCGTCAATCCCAAAATTCCCGCCGCAATTTTTTTCGGCAACCTAAACCAATTCATGACATGACGACTTCCCTTCACAAAATTTTTATCCATACTACCATTTATGTCAAAAAATTACAACAGAATTTACAGTGAATACAAAGGCTTGAAATTAATAAAGACTTTTGAAAAAATTTGCAAGGCGCCGTAAATTTGCAAAGATTTTTACATTAATCTTGCGTTGACTCTGAATTAATGCAATAATATTTAAAATTTCAGTGCGGTAGATTTTTAACAGACATTTGGAGATTTAAATTTGGAGATTTAAAAATGGAAAATAACTGCGGAAAAATTTCAGTCATCGGCATTGGTCCCGGCAACCTTGAAGAAATGACGCCGAAGGCGCGGGCGCTGATTGACGCGGCGGACGTTATTGTAGGCTATAAAACTTATGTTGATTTAATACGCGATTTAATTGGCGATAAAAAAATTTTGGCGTCGGGCATGCGGCAGGAAGTTCAACGCGCGCAGATTGCCATTGATGAGGCGCAGAAAAATTTAAACGTGGCAGTCATTTCAAGCGGCGACGCCGGCATTTACGGCATGGCGGGGCTGTTACTTGAAATGATTTTAAATCTGCCGGAAAATGTTCAGCCGAAATTTGAAGTTGCGGCAGGAGTTTCGGCGCTAAATTCTGCGGCGGCAATTCTCGGCGCTCCCCTTATGCATGACTTTGCGGTTATCAGCTTAAGCGATTGGCTGACGCCGTTTGAACTTATAAAAAAGCGCGTGGCACTTGCGGCAGAAGGTGACTTTGTAATTGCGCTGTTCAATCCGAAAAGTAAAAGCCGCGTCACAAACATTGATGAGGTGCAGAAAATTTTGCTTGAACGCCGCGCAGGTTCGACGCCGGTCGGTATTGTGACAAATGCCGGACGCCTTGACGAAAAGAAAGTTATATCGACGCTTGAAAATTTTACGCGCGAAGAAATTAATATGTTCACGCTGGTTTTAATCGGCAATTCAAAAACTTTTGTCAAGTCAAACTTTATGATAACGCCGCGAGGCTATGAGATAATTAAGAATTAAGAATTAAAAATTAAAAATTATAAGCTAATAGAGGTGAAAGTATTGGAAGATACATTACAAGCAGAAACATTAAACGTAGCGGCGGACGACAATCAAGCCGATAAACCGCGAATTATCATTGTGACCGGAATGAGCGGCAGCGGCAAAACTCAAGTCTGCCGTTTTCTTGAGGACTTGGGATATTTTTGCGTCGACAACCTTCCGCCGATTTTAATTCCAAAATTCGTCGAACTCTGCGCGCACGCCGTCAATGCCGTCAGCCACGTTGTCTTTGTAGTCGACACGCGCAGCAGAGAATTTTTTGACACGCTGATACAAGTGCTTGAAGATATGGACAAAAACAACCGCGACTACGAATTAATTTTTATGGACGCCTCCGATGATACGATTATTCGCCGTTACAAGGAGACGCGCAGAAGTCACCCTATGGCGCCGTACGCAAGAATTTCTGAAGGTGTTGCGGCGGAAAGAAAGCGGCTTGAATCCGTACGCGGCAAAGCGACTTACATTATCGACACGTCAAATCTTACTAAGTCTGACCTGCGAGAAAAAATTAATCGGCTCTTCGGCATACACGAAGGCGCGGAAATGAGTATTTCGGTTTTATCATTTGGCTTTAAATACGGAATGCCGCTTGATGCAGATATGGTTTTGGACGTGAGATTTTTGCCGAATCCTTTTTACATTGAGTCACTGCGACATAAAAGCGGCGCAGTTGCGGAAGTTGCCGCTTACATTTCTGAAAAATCTGTCACGCAGGAATTTTTAAAGCGCCTTGACCCTATGATAGAATTTCTTACGCCGCAATATGTACGCGAGGGAAAAAGTCAGCTTGTCGTGGCGGTAGGCTGTACCGGCGGAATGCATAGGAGCGTTTTCATTGCGAAACATATTTTTGAACTTTTAAAGCGCAAAGGTTATTCCGTCAACTTGGAACACCGCGACTTGATGAAAAATGACGTTAGGGAAGTTTAGCTGTCAGCTTTTAGCTGTCAGCTTTCAGTAACCTGTAAGCTGTAAGCTGTAAGCTCTAAGCTAAAAAAGGAGGTTGAAAGTCCTGCACCTTTTAAAATGGCTTTATCCCGGCATAAAACTTAAAC
>CAMJNB010000187.1 GCA_946407175.1 uncultured Selenomonadales bacterium
AAAGTTGCCGCCATGATGTTGCGGATATAATTGGCATTTTTAGGAATGGAAATGCCGAGAGCGTCTTCAACTGCGCGAACAGAGGCAAGAGCATGGGCAGTGGTACAAACGCCGCAAATACGTTGAATGTACGCCCAAGCGTCGCGGGGGTCTCTGTCCTTCATAATAAGTTCAAGTCCGCGCCAAGCCGTACCGCTTGAAATTGCGTCGGAAACTTTTCCCTGTTCATTTACTTCAACTTCAACGCGCAGATGCCCCTCAATTCTTGTGATAGGGTCTACTACAACGTGTGCCATTTTTTCACCTCATTTAGGTTTTAGCTGTTAGCCGGTAGCTTGTAGCAACTATCAACTATCAACTATCAACTATCAACTATCAACTATCTACTCTTCTTCTTTTGTAAGGTCATCGCGCTTATTGCGCTGAATGATACTTGCAACGGCATGAGCGCCTACACCTGCCGCAGTAAGTACACCTAAGCCTACGCCGATTTTGTCAGCGTCACCGAGTTTGCCGTACTTAGGCAGTCTGTCTGTGAAGGGGGCTTCGTCCCAAAAATGCGCGTTAGAACAGCCGATACAAGGTGCGCCGGATTGAATGGGATAACTCATACCCTGCCACCAGCGTAAATTGCCGCAGGAGTTGTAAGTTTCGGGACCGCGACAGCCGAGCTTGTAAAGGCACCAACCGGCTTTTGAACCTGCGTCGTCAAAAGTTTCGGCGAACATTCCGGCATCAAAAAACGGACGTCTATAACACGTGTCGTGAATACGGTTGCCGAAAAATTGTTTCGGTCTGTTATCACCGTCCAAAGGCGGCAACGTACCGAATAAAGCCACGTGCATAACTACGCCCGTCATAACTTCGGGTATTGGAGGACAGCCGGGAACATTGACAACGGTCTTTCCACCTACAAAGTGGGAAATACCTGCCGAGCCGGTGGGATTGGGTTTAGCCGCTTGTATGCCGCCGTACGCCGCGCAACTGCCGTAAGCAATGATAGCCGCCGCACCTTTCGCCGCCTTTTCAAGCGTATGCAAAAACGTATGTCCGCCGGACATGCAATGAACGCCGCTTGCCTTTGTAGCTACCGCGCCTTCAACTGCCAAAATGTAATTGCCGTTGTACTTATTAATTGTCTCGTCCAAGTGCTTTTCAAAAGGTTCACCGCAAGCCGCGCTAAGTAAGTGGTCATATTCCAGCGCGATTGTGGTTAATACAACGTCCGACGCCAAAGGTGAACCTGAACGAATGAAAGATTCATCGCACCCCGTGCATTCGTGTCCGTGTATCCAAATTACTACCGGCAAGGGTCTTTTCTCTGCCGCCTCAACAACTTTTGAAAACATATCGGTGCTGAGTCCGAGCAGGGAAGTCAATGCCACACAGCCTTTTAAAAAACTGCGGCGGCTTAATCCCCGCTTAAGATATGCTTCCCATAAACTATCCCTTTTCACTTCCGCCCCTCCTAGTTTGAATAAAAAGATTATTGCAGATGAATTATTTTTCTAGCAAAATTCGCCGCACCTTAGTTTTTTCCTGCCGTAAAGCTAAATTTAGTGCATAGTGAGAGTGGCTACCCGCTACCGGCTAAAAGCTAACGTCTAACAGCTAATTTTAGGCAAAAAAAAATGGCGGAGAAGGTGGGATTCGAACCCACGGTGCCTTTCGACATCACCGGTTTTCAAGACCGGCTCCTTAAACCACTCGGACACCTCTCCGTGTTTTTAACGCTTGTTATTTTAAATGTCGCAATGAAAAAAGTCAAGAAAAATTTTTATTCAAATTTCGGCTTGAACGGCGCAGGTTTTTTATCCGCCAATTTATAATGCCAAAGTATTGCCTGCACGATTCTTTCAGAGGCTTTACCGTCACCGTAGGGGTTGCACGCCTCTGACATTTTTTTATATTCTGCCGCGTCAGTCAAAAGTAATTTCGTGTTGTTGTAAACGGCGTCGAAGTCCGTACCGACAAGCTTAACCGTACCTGCGTCAACCGCCTCCGGTCTTTCCGTCGTGTCGCGAAGTACCAAAACCGGTTTTCCCAACGCAGGAGCTTCTTCCTGCACGCCGCCGGAATCAGTCAAAATAAGTTTAACGCGGCTCATCAAGTTTGCAAAAGGTTCATAGTCCAGCGGGTCTGTTAAATGCACGCGCGGCAAGTTGCCTAATTCTTCGTCGACAATATCGCGTACTTTCGGATTTTTATGCACGGGGAAAATTATTTCCACGTCGGAAAATTCATCAAGCACTTTTTTCAGCGCCTTGTAAACCTGACGCAGGGGGTCACCCAAGTTTTCACGTCTGTGCGTCGTCACTAAAATAACGCGCTTGCCTTCGTAGTCAATGCCGTTTAAAAATTCGTCGGAATATTTGAAGTCAGGTCGCACGGTTTTATACAGAGCGTCGATAACCGTGTTGCCGGTGACAAAAATTTTTTCTTCGTCCGTACCTTCGCGCAAAAGATTTTTTTTCGCGGTATCAGTCGGCGCAAAATTTAAATCGGTAAGCGCGGCAGTCAGCTTGCGATTCATTTCCTCAGGATACGGCGAAAATTTATTCCAAGTCCTTAATCCCGCTTCAACGTGTCCTACAGAAATTTGGTGATAGTACGCGGCAAGAGCGCCTGCAAAAGTCGTCGTCGTGTCACCGTGTACCAAAACTATATTCGGCTTGACTTCTTCCAAAATTTTATTCAATCCCAAAAGCGCGCGGCTCGTTATGTCAAATAGCGTTTGCTCCGCCGACATTATGTTTAAATCGTAGTCGGGTTGAATTTTGAACAGATTTAAAACTTGATCCAGCATTTCGCGATGCTGAGCGGTAACGGCAACCGTTGTTTCAATCTGCGCGGAAAATTTTTCAAGCTCCAAAATTACCGGCGCCATTTTTATTGCTTCGGGACGCGTACCGAAAATCGTCATGACTTTTATTTTTTCCATTAGCAACACCTGTTTTTAGTAAGTAGTTAATAGTGGTCAGTAAGTAGTTATCAGTAAGTAGTTTATGCGGCTTTAATCTCTTTTTAAATTCAAGACTCCCAATTTTTTTGCGCCGTACACAATGGCAATCGCAATCATCAGTAGAAGTACTACGGCAATTTGACTGTTGACCTCTGTCAAGGCAACGGCGCTTAAACCCAACATAGCACTTATAATATACATTAAAAGTACGGCTTGACGTTGAGTAAAACCCAGCTTTAAAAGTCGGTGATGAAGGTGACCTTTGTCCGGCTGAAAAATCGGTTTGCCGCCGAAGTACCTGCGCAATATTGCAAAAGTTGTATCGAGAATCGGAAGTCCCAACGCCAAAATCGGAACTATCAGCGCTATTGTCGCCGTGCTTTTCACCGTGCCGATAACCGACGTGCCGGCAAGCATAAATCCTAAAAACATACTGCCGGTGTCACCCATAAAAATTTTTGCGGGATTGGAATTATAAAATAAGAATCCTGCCGACGCGCCTGCCAATGCCGCAGTTAAAATTGTCACGAGGAAGAAATTTTGTTTCATAGCCACAAGCAGAATTGTTATTGACGCGATAGCCGCCACTCCTGCCGCTAAGCCGTCCAAGCCGTCAATTAAATTTATCGTGTTGGTTAAACCTACCAGCCAAAATATTGTCGCCGGTATAGCTATCCATTCAAGATAAATGTAATCGCCCATAGGATCTGTTATAAAATCAATTCTTACGTCAAAGCCGAGTACCAAAACCGCCGCTGCGAAAATTTGTCCCATTAACTTCACTTTCGCCGGTAAGTTTTTGTAATCGTCAATCAGTCCAAGTGCCACGATTAACGTGCCGCCTAAGGTTAGTCCCGCCACTTCGTGTAGTGATACGCCGTCAAGATTCGATACAAAAATTGAAAATCCTAACGCCACCATGAACGCAATATATATTCCGAGTCCGCCGATTCGCGGTATCGGTACTTTGTGAACTTTTCTTTCATTCGGTAAATCAACTGCGCCTGTCTTCAACGCAAATCTTATGACAGGAGGAGTTACTATCAACGCCATTGCCATTGCTATCAAGAACGCTAAAATATATTCAGGCATCGTTTATAAACGCGCCTCCATTCGCAAAATTTTCTACAGATTTTACAATAGCCGCTTAATTTAAGTCAAGCAAGTTTTATGATTTATGGGCTGTCGGTAACTTCAAATTTACTAATGATTTTTGTTTAACCTACTTTCTTTTGGCGCAAAAGAAAGTAGCAAAGAAAACATGG
>CAMJNB010000188.1 GCA_946407175.1 uncultured Selenomonadales bacterium
CAATTTTAATGAAAGTGCCGATGCCGCAAGCTAAATTTTTGCCGTACTTGCTATTTACCGGCGTCTTTCAAATTTCGCTGAACAACGTCTTGGTGCAAACGGGAATGGTAACGCTCGGCGCGGGAACTTCCGCCGTACTAAACTACACCATGCCGCTTTGGGTCGCGATAATGGCTCACTTTATGTTAGGCGAAAAGTTGACGCGACAAAAACTCGGCGGAATTTTTCTAAGCTTAATCGGTCTGTACATTTTAATGGGCTTAACCGAATTAACCGACGTACGCGCGGCATTTTTAACGCTACTTTCGGCAATGTCATGGGCGCTTGCAAGCGTCATTACGAAGATGAAATTAAAAGGCTGTTCAATGATGCAAATCGTCACTTGGCAAATGATTAGCGGAGCTATCGTGCTGGCAATTTACTCCGCCTTCGTGCCGCAAGGTGACGTGGACTGGAATTTAAATTCGGCGCTGATTTTAATTTACAACGGCGTCTTGGCATCGGCGCTTGCCTTCTTCATATGGAATTGGCTGTTGATGAAAATCGAGGCAAGCAAGGCGTCAACCGCAGTACTCGGCGTGCCGGTCGTCGGCGTATTGGGCGGCATAATTATTTTAGGCGAACCGCTGACTTTTCACGTTATGCTTGGCATGGTTATGATACTCGCGGGAATTTGCGTCGTAGTCAACAGTAAGTAAAGGGAATTTAATATGCAAAATAATTTAACCGTAGCAATTTTAACTTTGGGCTGTAAAGTCAATCAATACGAATCTGAAGCTGTGGCGAAACTTTTCACTGACAGCGGCTGTACGCTGACTGAAAATCTTGAAACGGCTGATATTATAATCGTCAACACCTGCGCGGTGACGGCGGTAAGTTCAAAAAAGTCACGTCAAATAATTCACCGTGCTACACGAAATCCAAATGCCGTCATTGCGGTTATGGGCTGTTACGCGCAATCTGCACCGCAGGAAATTTCAAACATTGAAGGCGTCAACGTGATAATGGGTACCGCAGACAAATTGAAAGTTGCTGAACTCGTTGAACAAGCGCTGAAAAATCGCGACGAAAAATTTTTTAACGTGACACGCGCAGAGGACATTACAACGTTTGAAGAGTTGCCGCATATGCCGCAACGTACACGCGCTTTTATGAAGATTGAGGACGGCTGTAATAATTTTTGTTCCTACTGCATAATCCCATACCTGCGCGGTAGAGTAAGGTCAAGAAGTTTGGACAGCATTAAATCCGAATGTGAATTGCTTGCCGCGAAAGGTTACAAGGAAATTGTTTTGACAGGCATTCATATCGGCGCGTACGGCAGGGACTTAAGCGGAAAGGTGACGCTGGTTGACGCGATTAAAACTGTTTTGTCATACGCCGCGCCTTTACGATTGAGATTAGGTTCACTTGAATCCGCCGAAATGTCCGATGAGTTGATTGACTTAATGAAGTCTGACAGGCGAATTTGTAACCACGTGCATTTGCCTTTGCAGGCGGGCAGTGACGAAATTTTAAAGCTGATGCGCCGTCCCTACAACACGAAAATGTTTGACGCCTTGACTGCGCGGCTTGTAAAAGAAATTCCCGATATTTCAATCGGCACTGATTTAATTGCCGGCTTTCCAAATGAAGACGAAAAACTTTTTGCCGAGACGTTGGAATTTGTCAAGGCGCAACCTTTCAGCAAAATTCACGTCTTCCCGTTTTCAGCGCGTGAAGGTACGGTAGCCGCGACAATGGAAAATCAAGTTCCGCCGCAAATAAAAAAACTGCGTACCGCGCAGCTTATTGAAGTGTCCGACGAAAAGGAAATGTCTTTTCGCAAAAAATTAATCGGCAAAAATGTTGAAATCATTGCCGAAACAGAAAGTGAAAATTTATTTGACGGTCTTACGAAAAATTATGTTCGCGTATTTGTACCGGCGAGTGAGAAAATAAAATCCGGCGACGTGATTAATGTCAGCGTGCAAAAAATTTTTAATAACGGCGTGTTAGCCTTTAGCCGATAACCTTAACCGCTAAAAATCTTCGTCAGTTAAAATTTTTGAATAAATATAACCTTCCCTAACGCCGGAATCGCTGTAAAGGATATCGTGACTGCCGAAACGTTTTGCCAACACGTCGGCGATAATAAGTCCCGGCATAAACGTATGCATTCTTTCCGGCACGGTACGCATAAGCAAGACTTTATCCGGCACGATTAATTCATTGTCGCGATTAAACCGTTGCAAAATAGTACGAAGTCGCCGCACTTCCATTCGCATATTTCTGCGCGGCAATCCGAACATTGCATTATAAAGCGCCATTGCTCCTTTGAACGTCCCGCCGATACCGCAAATCTGCGCGTGGCTTATGTCACGAAATTCATTAACCGCGCTTACCGTCGTTTCTGCCTCCGCGTACATTTCGTCGCATTCCGATCGGCTTGGCAAAATATGTTCTCTGCCGGTGTAGCGCGTATGAAAGCTTAGTGAACCAATCGGCAAGCTTACCTTGACTTGAATCGTGCTGTAGTTGAAGTAGACAATTTCAGTGGAGCCGCCGCCTATGTCAATTAAAAGCCCTTTGTCCTCGTCAAGATTATGCGTCGCACCGATAAAGTCAAACGTCGCCTCGTCGTCGCCGCTCATAATCATTATGTTTGTCTGCGTCCTGTAGGAAATTTCGCGTACCGCATCACGACCGTTAATCGCATTTCTAAGCGCGGCGGTGGTAAATGCAGTCACGCGATTTATGCCGAGATCTTCCAAAAAATTTTTGTACTCTTGAATTATCTCTACAACTTTATCAATGCCCTGATGCTGCATATAGCCGTCTTTAACGTAAGCCGCAAGCCCTAAGGTATGTTTGCGTTTCATCAGCATTTCTACCCTGTCGCCGTCAATTTCGTAAATCGCCATACGTATCGTGTTAGATCCTACATCAATCATCGCGTAAAGCATTTTTATCACCACCGTTTTTGTTAATTCAAAATTTAGAATTAGAAATTATTTATCGTGCGAATAAGACACATTCGTAAAAATCTCTCCAATCAGGTTCAAGCCCCAATGCATATTGAACTTCTACATTTTTTACTAGAGTCGGCATATCTGCAATAGTTTCAGGATATTGACGCATTGCAAATTCATAGTCGGGACGAATTGATTTTACAAAGTTCATAAGCGTCCAAAAATCGTCCCACTTATGATAAGCACTCAACGCCAAGATAGGTTTGAAACGTGCAATAGTTCCTGCAGCTCCTCTTAAAACGTCCAATTCGGAGCCTTCAACGTCTAATTGTATCAAATCTACACGCGGTAAATTTTTTTCGCGTACATAAGTGTCTACCGTTACCACTTTTGCAGTTTTAGAGCCGTTCAACATCATATTGTGTCCGTCATAACCCAATTCACCGTCATAAGCGCCGATAGCCATGTTTTCAACAACGAAATTCTTTTCTTCGGCAAGTTTTTTAGTATCTTGAAAAAGATCCTCTTGCATTTCAAAAGTATGAACTTTACAGCCCATTTTTGAAAAGACCGTCGCCGTTCCGCCGTCCGCCGCACCTGCCGCAATTACAATCGCGCCTTCTTTAGGAATAAATCCTTGCAATATGTAATGCGGCGTATCGGAAAAAACAAGTTCTCTAAATTGATTAGTAATATTTCCTAGCCAGTAGCCGCGAAAAACTTTTTTAGACTTTTCGTCAATCAGTGATTCGTAAACTTCCTGCAAGTCAGTCAAATGTTGCATAAAAATTTGATAGATATTTTCCGAATTGCTCCTGTTAATGCTAAGGATTTTACATTCCGGCATGCGTTTACAAGCAATTCTCGCATTCGTGACATCCCAAAATTCATCAATTACCAAAACATATTCCAAGCGCGGATAAATTTTCGCAACGTCGTTAAGGTGAATTATATCAAAGTCAAGCTCCGAATTGGAAAGGGTGGGGGTACGGTCAATGGTTATCAGTTGAACGATATTAAAGCCCTGCCTTTGCAATTTATCTATAATTTCAACGACTTCTGCAATCGGATCAAGCGACAAAAACGCTACGGGAATTTTTTCTGCAATGATTTTATTCATGACAACGGAAAAACGCTCATTGTGTACGCGCTGAACGAGTTCGACAAATTTTTTCATGGAATACGCCCTTTCAAAAAAATTTTACAAATAACTGATAGGATTGACACGTTGACCGTTAATGATAACTTCGTAG
>CAMJNB010000189.1 GCA_946407175.1 uncultured Selenomonadales bacterium
TCGTCTTTAATGCCGTCAACCATACGCATAATCTCTTTGAACTGTACGCCGACTTCACGAATAGCCTCTGTACCGGCAACAACGTCTTGCGTGCCGCCTTTCATAGACTGTACTGCCTCTTCGGTAGATTGCTGAATGTGCGAAATTCTGTCACGAATCTTTTCAGCCGATTCCTGCGACGCCGTAGCAAGCTTTCTTACTTCCTCCGAAACAACGGCAAAACCGCGACCGTGTTCACCGGCTCTAGCCGCCTCAATAGCCGCATTAAGTGCAAGCAGGTTAGTTTGATCTGCAATTTCAGAAATAGCCTCGACAATCTGACCGATTTGTTTTGAACTTTCGCCGAGACGTTCGACAACTTCCGCGCTTGCAAGTACGCTCTTTTCAATGCTGTTCATCTTAGAAATAGCCTCTTGCATAAGCTCTTCACCGGTCTGCGCGGCTTTGGCGGTACTTTCGGACGTGGACGCGACTCTAATGGCTTTATCCGAAACAACTTGAATATCGCCGGAGACAACTTCGATACTCTTTTTCGCGCCTTCAATGTCCTGCATTTGCTTAGTGATATCGCCGCCGACTTCTGCAACAGTTTCAGCAACTTGCACGGACGTATTTGCAGATTGCGTGGAACTTGCGGTAAGTTGTTCGGACGCCGCCGCCAACTGCTCCGCCGTAGTCAACATTTTTTGAATCAGCTTGCGAAGGTTATTACTCATCGTGTTAAAAGCGTCAGTCAGTGAACCTATTTCATCAGTGCCGCCGACGGGAATATTTTGCAACTTCAAATTGCCCTGCGCCAACTGCTTAGCGTGATTTTCAAGTTGAAGTACCGGTTCGGTTATCGCGTTGGAAATTTTCATGCAGAAAGCGGTAATGACAACCACGCAGATAATTGTTATGACGGCGAAAAGCATTTTAATATGACCGAGTACGCCGAAAACCGAATCGTACGGAATGATAATGCCGACAATCCATTTTGTACTGGGAATTGTTGCCCAACCGAAAACAGATTCATCGTTGCCGAATTTGCAGACAAAATTACCTTCGTCAACTGTCAAAACTTCGTTGAAATGTTCCGGCGTGTCCATAACTTCTTGAAGGTTTTTGGTGTTTTTTAAGTTAGGGTCTGACGTAGCGATTATGTTACCTGCGGCGTCCATGAACGTGGCAAAACCTACGCCGCGATATTTAAGCTCATTCGCCTTTTCACTTAAAATGTCCAAGCCGATATCTGCGCAAACTGCACCGACAAACGTACCGCCGTTTTTAATCGGAGCAATAAGAGATACCAAAGTTTGATTCGTGTTTTGGTCAACGTAGGGGTCAGTAACATTGTAAGCGTTGCTTGAACCTTTCATATCGGTGTACCAGCCGCGAGTGCGCGGGTCAAGTTTAGTCAATCCGAGCTGGTAGCTTGTGAAAGTGCCGTCCTCCAAGCCGATACCCATATCAACCATGAATTTATCGAAGGAGGCAAGCGACATATTTTCTTTAGCCTTCATGCGGCTGAAATCGCCGTTAAAATTACTCATCAACGTAGCTTGTGACTCTGCAACGGCAATTCTTTGTGAAAGCCAACCGTCCATTTCAATAGCGGCATTTTGCATTGTAACCGTTACTTCGGTAGATAAACTTTGATTCAGCTCCCGCGACGCGTTGAAATATCCCGCAAAGGATATAAGTAACATAAAAATTGCCACGACGCATGTTAAAAGCGTGAATTTTTTCTTAATGCTGATGTCCCTGAAACCCATTTACGCGCACCCTTTCGTTTAGATCGATGGATCAATGGATCGATAGTTGTTAGATTGACAGATACATTTTTAATCCTTAATACTATAAAACCATTTGGTCAAGCCGCTTGCCGCCCGGCACCATTGGTATAACATTTTCTTCCTGTGGTACATAAACGTCAACCAGCACCGGACCTTTTGAATATAAAATTTCCGTTAAATCGTAGTCAAGTTCCTCCGCCTTAGTCAATCTGTAGCCGCGAATACCCATAGCCTGCGCGATTTTTACCAAGTCACGCTTTAATTTTAATTCCGACGCCGAATAATGGTGATTATAGAAAAGTCGTTGCCATTGCCCGACCATACCTAAAATGAAATTATGCACGACGACAATTTTCACGTCAATGTTATTGTCAGCAAGCGTAGCCAGCTCTTGAATGTTCATCATAATGGAGCCGTCGCCGGTGAATAAGATAACATTTTTTTTCGGACAAGCAAGTTTGGCGCCCATTGCGGCGGGAAGACCGAAACCCATTGTACCCATTCCGCCGCTTGTCAAAAATTGTCGCGGTGCTTGTGCCTTGAAAAATTGTGCCGCCCACATTTGGTGTTGTCCTACATCTGTTACGGCAATGGTATTGTCATCGGCAATTTCACTTATATGCGAAATGAGTGCGCCCGGTTTAATCACATCATCTTGCGGCGTGTAGGTGAAAGGATGCTTAGCGCCTTCAGCAAGCGTTTGATTTTTCCATCCTGCGAATTTTTCAGCGAAGTTTACCGATGACGCCTTAAGTTTATCGCGCAGAATCGGCAGTGAAATTTTTAAATCGCCCAAAACTTTGTAATCTACTTGAACATTTTTATTTACTTCGGCGGGGTCAAGTTCAAAGTGTACAATCTTTGCATTCGGCGCAAACTCATCAACCTTGCTTGTCACTCTGTCACTGAAACGCATTCCTATCGCTAAAAGTAAATCGCAACTTTGAATAGCCATATTAGCGCCGTAAGCGCCGTGCATACCTGCAAAGCCCAAGTAACCGTCGCGCTCCGGTTCAATGGCGCCGATACCCATCATTGTCGACGTGACGGGACAGCCGAGTATATCCAAAACTTCACGCAAAATTTCAGACGTGTTGGACGAAATAACGCCGCCGCCTGCAAAGATTAAGGGACGTTGGCAATTTTCAAGCGCCGTGACAACTTCTGCAACAGATTTTTTGTCAACGGGATTTTCACCCGTGTAGCCGCGCAGATTGACTTCATCGGGGTAGTTAAAATCAATTTCCGCGTTGAAAACGTCTGCGGCAATGTCGATACAAACCGGACCGGGTCTGCCGGTACGTGCAATAAAAAAAGCCTCTTTTACGACGCGGGGAAGTTCATCGGCGTCTTTTACAAGGTAGTTGTGCTTTGTAATCGGCGTGGTAATGCCGTAAACGTCGACTTCTTGAAAAGAGTCTTTGCCTATAGCTGGGCTTTTTACCTGTCCCGTGATACAGACGATAGGAATTGAATCCATATTCGCGGTAGCAATGCCGGTAATTAAATTCGCCGCGCCGGGACCTGAAGTTGCAATGACTACGCCGACTTTGCCGGACGCCCTCGCGTAACCGTCCGCCGCATGTACCGCGCCTTGTTCATGACCTGTTAAAATGTTTGGAAAGTTCATTTTGTAAATTTCATCGTACAATTTCAATACGACGCCGCCGGGATAGCCGAAGACAAGTTCGACGCCTTCGCGCTTTAAACTCTCCAAAAGTGCTCTTGCTCCATTGATTCTCAAAAGTTTTCCCTCCGTATTATTGCAATTTATTTTAATTCAGATTATAATTTGTTTAAAAAAAGGTAGTCGATGTTGGCATGTCGACTTCCTCTCAAGTAAATGTAGGGACAATATTTTGGGAAGTCGTGCTCTTACGACTTACAGACGTCTACTTAAAGAAGACGTCGTAGATGGTGAGCAACAACTGCGCCGCGCTTATTGCGAGCGCGATTTTTTCTGCCGTTGTCATACCAACCACCTCCTCTCGAAAGAGAAGAAGTCGACCATCGACCACGTAGAAGTTATTGTACACTATATAAAGTTAAACGGCAAGAAAAATTTTCCTGCCGCTATTTTTTATTGTTAGATGTTAGCTTATTACCGGCTAATAGCTACAAGCTACCGGCTAATTCCTGCGCAACGCCATCATAGTCATATCGTCTGACTGCTCTGCGTCGCCTACGTGTTCGGCTACGTCGGCTTTAACCGCCTTCAAAAGTTCCGTCAATTCAATATCGCAATTTGTCTGATTCATAAATCTCAAAAGGCGTTCGGACGTGTACTCTTCCTTATTTTTATTCATCGCCTCATTGACGCCGTCGGTGTACATAAAAATCAAATCGCCGTGCAGAAGCTGAATTTCCTGCTGAACGAAATGCATATCTTC
>CAMJNB010000190.1 GCA_946407175.1 uncultured Selenomonadales bacterium
GGTGGTCCATAAGGATTTCCATTATCTTGTGGAGGAAGATTATTTTGTTGTTGAGTTGTTACCGGTTGCGGCGGCGGAGTTATATCCTGCGGCGGGGTTGACGGTGGATTATTATCAGACCCACCAAAAAAATATATTCCGACGCCGATGACTGCTAAAACTATCAAAAAAATTTTCGCCGATTTACTCATTGCATTTACCTTGTCAAAATTAATATCGCCGTACAAATTGCCGCGCTCGACCAAAATAATTTCCTGCCGAAATTGCTATCACGATGCGCGACTAAGTACGCCCCCACAAACATTGTCACGAACAAAATTAAAATTATTGCTTGTATCATTATTTTGCACCCAAAAGTGACTTGGTAAGTTTTTTCTTTAGCCGAGCTACGGAGTCTTGTAACTTTTCAACTTCCGCCTTCTTAGTCACGTATTCTTCAAAAATATTTAAAGCGTTGTTTTCTTGCAGAGCGGCTTTAATTTCGGCGTCACCTGCTATGCAGTCTATCACGTGCTTGCAAAGTTGGTGACGGATACCGGCGGGACAATCACAAAACGCCTTGACGCCGTTTTCATCTGCTGTAATGCGTACATTATGATTGCCGGTCGAGCCTTCAACTTCAAAAGTTTTGTCAATCAATGCTATCACTCCTTCAAAAAAAGAAAAATCACCTTCAAGCGGAGGTGATCTTATTATAGCGTCGTGAAATTTTTATGCATGATTCTTATTTTTTTTCAAACCATTTGTACCAGTGAAAACTAACGACATTTGCCTTTTTTCTTCGGCGTCCAATTCTTCTTCCATAATGCGGCGCTTTTCGGCGACGGTTAATTCTTCATCCGGCTTGCGGTCGTCTGCTAACTCTACGCCCTGCATATTTCGCAGAAAGTTTTTGCCGTATTCAATAACCATTTGACGCATTTTGTGCGGCAGTTCAAGGTACGACTTAAGCATTGCAACTTCCACTTCGTCGAGCTGATATTCCTCAATTAACTGCGTCAACCAGTCTGTTTCTTTCGGCGGACTAAACATTTCGCCGACGCCGTCACGGAGCCAATCAGGATTGACATTAAACACGCGGCAAATATCTTTAATATTGCGATCCGATACATTTTTTCCTTGCTCAAGCCCGCTGATAGCGCGTTGTGATAATCCTATCATTTCGCCGAATTTTTCTTGCGACAATTTAAGGTATTCGCGGAGTTGCTTAATTCTTTGGTTCATTTTTTTCACCCCCTTTTTAATAAGTACATTTTAGCTTTTTTGGCTAAGTTGTCAATAGTTTATAGAATTTTTAGCTTGACATAATAGCTATTATAGCTTAAAATGCTAAAAGTTTTAGAGATTTTAGCTAAAAATAGAGGTGAAAAATATGGAAAATGAAATGCAGAAAAAGCAGGACGACGCGAAAGAGTTCACCGAGCTTATTCAAAAGACCCGCGAAAATTCCAACCTGCACCGCTTTTTGAGTGTTGCACTGCAGAGTTACACCGACGGACTTCAAGCCGCCGCGCGTTGCCTTCGTTTTTCGCAAGCTGATTCGCTTAAATAAGTCGGAAAGGAGAATCACAGTGAAAAAATTGGTATTTATCGACAACGCCCAAGTGCTTACAACAAGCTTGAAAGTCGCAGAGTTTTTCGGCAAAAACCACGCGCATTTAGTACGCGACATTGAAAATCTTTTGGCTCAAATGCCGTCAGAACCCGCATTAAATATAGAGAATCCAAAATTGGATTCTCTGAATATGTTTCAAAAAGACTACTATCAAGTTGAGGGTCAAACAAGAAAATATCCTATGTACTTTATGAACCGCGACGGTTTTACACTCCTTGCAATGGGCTTTACCGGCAAGAAGGCGTTGCAATTCAAACTTGCCTATATTGACGCCTTTAACAAAATGGAAGAAAAGCTTAAGGAGCTTGCCGACGCCAATTATAGGCGTTTTCTTGAAACCCGCGCCGGTACAAAAATTTCACGCCGTTCAGAAACCGACACTATCAAGCTTTTCATAGAGTATGCACGAGCGCAGGGTTGCACGTTGAAAGAAAGTTCCATTTACGCACAAATTACTATTTGGTGCAACGTCGGAGCGGGCTTGCCGCAAAAAGGCGGACGCGACGGAGCGACAATTCAGCAACTTAATACGATTGACCTTTTGGAAGGCACGGTCGTCAAAAACATTTTAATTAACAGTATGGCAGAGGGACTTCATTGGACGCAGATATTAGCACGAGTTAAACAGCAAATTAACGCCTTCTTGCAGATCACCTTTCAGACGCCGGCATTACTCAAATAAATTTCCTTTTAAGTAGACAGGCGGTCACAATAGCCGATTAAGGCGCCACACCGTAACCGGCTATTGAAACAGCTTGTCATAAATGAAGCCTCCTCGTTTTTTACAAAAATTGTTTTCTGCCGCCGTACCCCTTAAGCAAACGGCGGTAGACGAGAATTTTTGGAAAGGAGAATCAGAATGACAAAAAAGACAACTTATGACGTCGTGACGGACGTTGACAATGGCGTTTACTCGGTCGTCGACATTGCCGCCAACGCAATTTACATTTACGCCGAAAACACCTGCAAGCTTGTCGGTGTTATCAAAAATGCCGGCAGAAAACTTAGCTATCACGACCAAATTGCAAAGACACGTAAAGCGCTTGACGTTTTTCAGGGCGTTGCCAAGCTTAACGGCAAGCACAAAAAACACGCGGCGTAGGAGTTAGTTCATATGACTACAGAGGAGCGCATTAAAAATTTGGAAAAGCGCGTCAAGGTGCTTGAAAACCTGCTTAAGCTTACGGCGGTTGATGATTGGATTGAAAAAGAATCAGCGAAAATTGCGCTTGTCGAAAAGGTTATCACCGAATCAGACGACGATTCCGCTAAAAATGCCTTTATCTTCAATAAGGAGGTTGTGGAGTTCGTCAAGACGTGGTCGAAAAACGTCAATACGGTTTTGGATATCGGCTTAGATTAGGAGATTGAAAAATGAAATTTGATATCTTCAGTTAGGGTGGTGATGCCGGAGAAAAAGCGCAAAAAAAATACGTCTTCGCGACGCAGATATTTTCAACTTGGTTAGTGGTATTGTACCACACTCGGAAAGGAAGTTGCAATATGGCAACAAAAAAAGAAAACGCGGCGATTGTCATTCCCGCACTTAACATTCAGCACGTCAACATTCGCATTATCGGCGATTCTCCTTTAATCAGTCACGCTTGGAGCGAAAAGGCTAAGCTTATGATGTTGCAAAAACAGACCAAAAAAGCTACGACCGGCAAGGAAATTCGCCGCCCTGCGGTTGAGTTCGCAGAATCACTTTATTGGCTCACCGAAAAGCCTAATCTTAGCAACGTTTCAGACGACGATGCGCAGGAAATTTTACGTGACATTATCCCTAAAAGCAAATTTGGATTCCCGACAACGGCATTTAAGGCGGCGGCTATCGACGCGGCGTACCAACAAAATTTGGTTGACAAGAAAACAACTCTGCGCGGCGCTATTCACATTGTCGGCGAATTTGCAGAGATTGAAGGCGTACCGGAGCCGCGTGAAGATATGGTGCGCATTGGTCAAGGTACTGCTGATTTACGTTACCGCGCCGAATTTAAAAATTGGGCGACTAAGCTTTACATAAAATACAATCCCAACGCAGTAAGTCTTGAACAGCTTGTGAATTTCTTCAACTACGCAGGTTTTTCAAACGGCATTGGCGATTGGCGTCCTGCCAAAGACGGCATTTACGGCACTTTCCACGTTGACGCAAAAGTTATTGAGTAAGTGAACTACGACAAGGCAAGGCAAATTTAGGTTTGCTGGCGAGGTTAGGTTTGGCACGGCAAGGTTTGGCGAGGTATGGCAAGGCAAGGCTGGCACGGCAAGGTTTGGCGGGGCTAGTTATGGCTCGGCAAGGTATGGTTTGGCTCGGTCGGGTATGGTTTGGCTGGCGCGGCGAGGCAGGGCGGGGTTGGGCTTGGTTTGGCGAGGTATGGCAAGGCAAGGCTGGCACGGCAAGGTTTGGCGGGGCTAGTTATGGCTCGGCAAGGTATGGTTTGGCTCGGTCGGGTATGGTTTGGCTGGCGCGGCGAGGCAGGGCGGGGTTGGGCTTGGTTTGGCGAGGTATGGCAAGGCAAGGCTGGCACGGCAAGGTTTGGCGGGGCTAG
>CAMJNB010000191.1 GCA_946407175.1 uncultured Selenomonadales bacterium
AGGTTTGAATGAGTGATGAAATGCTTTCTCAAGCCGAGATAGAGGCACTTTTCGCGGCGGCCGCCGGCGGCGGTGACGACGAAAAACCTCCTGAGGATACGGCTGAGGACAGTGCGCCTGTCGATGCAGGTCAAGGGCAAACACCCCAAGACTTTGATAACATTTTAAGCGACATAGAAAAAGACGCGCTCGGCGAAATAGGAAACATTTCAATGGGCAGTGCGGCAACTACTCTTTCGACGCTTTTAAATCATAAAGTCTCAATTACGACGCCTTCAGTTTCTGTGGCGACGATGAGCATTATTAAAGAAAGCTACCCCATGCCGTACATAGTCGTTGAAGTCGGCTACACAATCGGCATTGAAGGTAACAATATACTTGCGATACAGGCAAGCGACGCGGCGATTATCGCTGATTTGATGATGGGCGGCGACGGTACAAATCCTGACCCGAATTTAAGCGAAATTCATATGAGTGCCGTCGGCGAATCCATGAACCAAATGATGGGAGCCGTTGCTACAAGTCTTTCGCAGATGTTCAACAAAAAAATTGACATTTCGCCGCCTATAGTCAACCTTGTAGACTTCGGCAAGGAAGATGCGATAGATAATCTGACGAAAAATCCCGATCCGATTGTACGCATTTCCTTCCGCATGGAAGTCGACGGCTTGATAGACAGCGAAATTATGCAGATTTTGCCGTTGAACGTTGCACAAGGCATGGTAAAGGCGCTTATGGGCGGCGGAGAATTGGAAGATACAAACCCGCCTGTCTCCGAACCTGCACCGGCTCCTGCAGCCGCGCCACCTCCTCCCCCTCCTCCTGCCGCAGCCGCACCGCCTCCCCCTCCGCAACAACCTTATCCCCAGCAACCGTACCCGCCGCAGGATCAGTACCCGCAACAACCGTATCCGCAACAGCCCTATCCTCAGCAACCGTACCCGCCGCAGTATCCGCAACAGCCTTATCCGCCGCAACCTCAATCGCAGTACGCGCCGCCTTTGCAGACAAACGTTGTCACAAATATGCCGGTATCACCCGCGCAGTTTATGCCGCTATCAACCGCGCCTATTCAAGTCAACGAAGCAAATATCGGCTTAATCTTAGATGTACCCCTGCAAATTACGGTTGAGCTCGGTAGAACAAGAAAATCTATCAAGGAAATTTTGGAGCTGACAAACGGTTCAATCGTGGAGCTTGAAAAATTGGCAGGCGAACCGGTAGAAATTTTGGTAAACGGTCAATATTTGGCAAAAGGTGAAGTTGTAGTAATTGATGAAAATTTCGGCGTACGCATTACAGAAATTGCCTCACCGCAAGAACGCGCCGCCAAGATTGCGTAATTTAGATTGTAGAGGGTAGCTAAGCTACCAGTTAAAAAAATATCGGCTAAAAAAATCTTGCCGATTTTTGACATATGCGCTATAATGCTTTAAACTTTGCTTTGACAAGAATATTTTTGCTTTTAGGATTTAAAATTCATGGGAGAGATGTTTTATGGCAGTAAGAGTGTTGGTCGTTGACGACGCGGCATTTATGAGAATGATGGTTAAGGACATTTTGACCAAAAACGGATATGAAGTCGTCGGCGAAGCTGAAAACGGTATGAAGGCCGTTGAAAAATACAAGGACCTGCACCCTGATTTGACAACAATGGATATTACAATGCCGGAGATGGACGGCATTTCCGCCGTTAAGGCGATTAGAAAGATTGACCCGAACGCAAAAATCGTAATGTGCAGCGCTATGGGACAACAAGCAATGGTTATCGAGGCGATTCAAGCCGGCGCACGCGACTTTATCGTAAAACCGTTCCAAGCAGATCGCGTACTTGAAGCCGTAAAAAAAGCCGTAGGGTGATGCAACACGGTTTGAAATATTTCCTGCCGGTTTTAATTGCACTCTTTTGCATAACGCTTAATTTCGGTTGTGAAGCCGCCGGAGCAGACGGCGGGTATTTGGCGAACTACGACATTGAAAATACGCCGAAACCTGCCGCTGTCTCGTGGTGGTCGACTCTTGCCTACCTTGTAAGTTTAGTCGCGGTATTTGCCCTTGTAGTGGGGCTTGCGTACTTCACGGCAAGATTTATCGGCAGCCGTTTCAGCGCGCGTTCTTCAGGCGGCGGCAGAGTGCTTGAAAATTTGCCCTTAGGTCCTAATCGCTCTGTCTGTGTAGTGAAAATTGCCGGCAGGGTATTTTTATTGGGCGTGACTGACAACAACATTACGCTTTTAAGCGAAATTACCGACGATGAAACCATTGAAAATCTGCAGGAAAACGCGCCTGCAGATATTTTCCCTAAGGATTTCGGTACAATATCGGAATTGGTACAAAAAATTCAGCCGCCGTTTCGTAAAAAGTAGTGAGTAGTAAGTAGTGATAAAAATTTTTCCATTACGCATTGCGCCTTACGCCTTACGCATTTTAATCTGCGCGACGTTACTTTTTTTATTTGGCGCAAATTTAGTTGAGGCGGCGCCGGTAATTCCCAGCGTCAATGTCGAAGTAGGCACGGCAAGCACGCCCGACGATGTTTCGTCAACACTGCAGGTACTGGCGTTACTGACTATCGCGACGATTGCGCCGGGTATTTTGATTATGACAACTTCTTTCGTGCGAATCGTCGTAGTTATCGGCTTTTTGCGAAATGCAATGTCGACGCAAAACGTACCGCCGAACCAAGTTGTACTCGGTCTTGCAATGTTCATGACGTTTTACATTATGTCGCCGTATTGGAGCCAAGCCAATGACGAAGGCATACAGCCGTACTTGAACGGGCAAATTTCGCAGGAAGAGGCGATTGACAAAACCATTGCGCCTTTGCGTGAATTTATGTTCAGGCAAACGCGCGAATCCGATTTAGCGCTGTTCGTAAACCTGTCCGACGCCGAAAGACCGGAGACACAGGAGGACGTTTCAACCTTCGTTTTAATCCCCGCGTTTATGATTAGCGAGCTACGCACCGGTTTTCAAATCGGCTTTATGATTTACGTGCCGTTCATTGTCATTGATATGATTGTCGCAACGACGCTTATGTCAATGGGTATGATGATGTTGCCGCCGGTTATGATTTCCCTGCCGTTTAAAATTCTGCTCTTCGTAATGATTGACGGCTGGCACCTGCTGATTAATTCGATTATAGTCAGTTTTCGATAGGAGGAAAAATTTTGCGCTTTGAATCGTACGCACAAGAGTTTGAAGATTTAATCCTTTACTGCGCGCTTAAGGACGCAACGGGGGGGGGTACGGACGGCTTTTACATTGACGTAGGCGCGAATGACCCTACCAATGCCAGCGTGACGAAGTTTTTTTATGACAGAGGTTGGCACGGCATTAACGTGGAGCCTTTACCGTATAGATGCGCTTTGCTTATGGAAAAGCGTCCGCATGACATAAATCTTTGCGTCGGTCTCGGCAGTAAACGCGATAAAATTAAACTTTTTGAATCGGACGGTTTGTCAACATTTTCAACAGAAATTGCCGAAATGGTAAAAATTTCTTCAAACCCTCAGCGTCTTAAACCGATTTTAACGCTGTCGGAAGTTCACGAAAGATACTGCGATTCTAAGCAGGACATACACTTTTGTAAAATCGACGTTGAAGGTTTTGAACGCGAAGTTTTGAAAGGCATAAAGAATTGGCAAAAGTTTCGTCCCTGGATTTTTGCAATAGAGGCTACTTTGCCGAGAACGAATATCCCTTGCCACGATCAATGGGAAGATATTCTTTTGGCGAACGATTATATATTCGCGTTCACTTTAGGCGTAAATCGCTACTACATTGATATGGAGCGCGAATACCTTTTGAATGGTTTTCAAAGCCTTAATCAATTCGTGGCGCAAAATGAAGTTGTAAAGATGACAATGCACAGAATACAGTTTGATTAAAAAATTTAGCGGGAGGCGGCGCAATGTCGGGAGATTTGGTAATACAACTTGCACAAGAAGCGCTGATGATAGTTTTGCTTGTATCGGCGCCAATGCTGGGCTTAGGTTTAACTGTCGGCTTACTGGTCAGCGTCTTTCAAGCAACAACGTCAATTCAAGAACAAACGCTGGCATTCATACCGAAAATTATTGCCGTCTTTATCGCGATTTTAATTTTCGGTCCTTGGATGCTTAGTCTTATGGTAGAATATTTTTCAGGAACTAGCAATA
>CAMJNB010000192.1 GCA_946407175.1 uncultured Selenomonadales bacterium
TAATCGCCGAAAAAATCAATCAATGGTTTAAGATTATGGGACCCGGCTTTGCCTAAACCTCGTGATTTTTCGATGTCAATTTTTTAGCGCCGTACGTATTGTAAAGTAAAATTAAAATTTGATAAAAAATGCCGTCAAACTATTTCCATAACGCCGCCATTAATGTATCATACCACTAAAATTTTTTGGAGTGATTTACTTGGAAGATAAGAAAAAAATTTTGGTTGTAGAAGATACTGAAAGAATTGCGCGGCTAATGCAATTAAATTTGGAAGACGCGGGATTTCAAGTTTCCATTGAAAGCAACGGACGCCGCGCCTATGACAGAATCGTACAAGAAAATTACGATTTGGTGTTACTTGACCTTATGTTGCCGGAAATGGACGGCTTTGAAATTTGCAGACAAGTCCGCGCACTCAGCGAATTTCCGCCGATAATTATGGTGACGGCGAAAGATGACATTAAAGACAAAATTGCCGGTCTGAAACTCGGCGCGGTGGACTACCTGACAAAACCTTTTTCATTCGACGAATTGATAATAAAGATAAAAAATTTTTTAAAGCTGTACGAAGGCAAGGAGCAGGAAGATAAAACTATGTACACCTACTTGAAGGTGAAAAATCTTGTGCTCTGCGTCGAGACACGTGAAGTTAAAGTGAACGGCGAAAAAATTGATCTTAGCCAAAAGGAATTTGATTTACTGCAATATCTGATTGAGAATAAAAGAATTGTGCTGTCACGCGAAAAGATTTTACAAACGGTTTGGGGCTACGATTATTACGGCGACACAAACGTTGTCGATGTTTACATTCATGCACTGCGCGACAAAATAGATAAACCTTTTAACGATAAATATATTCACACGGAACGGGGCGTAGGCTATGTTATCCGCGACTAGCGGAGAAGACGCAAACGTTGCCGTAAAATCTGAACAAAATTTTTTCCGACGCATTGTAAATTCTTTTAAGCAAAAAAAAATTCCCACGCAAGTCACGTTGACTTACGTACTTATCATGTTGTCGACGCTGATAATTTCAAACTTAGGCACAAACGCCGGAATACGCTATCTCTTTTTTCATCAAGCAGCGAAGGCTATTGAAATTTCACTGAGTCGAATGAATTACGAAATTGAAGACGGTAGCAACGAAAATATTTTGAATATGGACGCGGCACTTTCCGGCGTAATTATTCGTATCACCGACGCGCAGGGGAATTTAATCGCCGACAACAGCCCATTCTTTCCAAAGACCGACAGAATGCTTAAGTACATTAAAAATGACCGCCCATTCTTAGCGCACGACGATTATGAACTGATTGAGACGCCTCATTCTTTTTTTTACTACAAGAAAATTTCCGTAGACTCCGGCGGCGAAACTTTTAACGTCCATCTTTTCAAGACCATTACTTTTGAAAAAGAACTCTTAACTTACTTAGGCTGGGTAAATTTTTTGCTTGACTTTTTAGCCGTAGCTCTTGCCGCTGTTGCAGGATATCTCTTGGTTAAAAAGGTTTTGACGCCGCTTAGGCAAGTAAGCGAAACTGCGCGGGAAATTTCAGCCGGCAATATGAATAAGCGCCTTGACATTGACGGCGCTGGCAATGAAGTTGTCGAGCTTGCCGAAAGTTTTAATTTTATGCTTGACAAGATTAATGAATCCTTCGCGCGGCAAAAACAATTCGTCGCCGATGTGTCGCACGAACTGCGCACGCCGGTTACCATTATTGACGGCTACGCTGAAATTCTTGAAAAGTTCGGTACGCGTGACAAGGAGCTTTTTCAAGAATCTGCCACCGCAATTAAAAACGAATCTGAAAATATGAAGGCGCTTTTGGAGTCGCTTTTATTTTTGACGCGGGCGGATCAAGGCGAACAGCCGCTGAATAAAGTTGACGCAGATATTGAAGAAATTTTACAAGACGTAATTCAAGGTGCCGAAAGTTCGCGCGTAAAATTTTTAAGTGACGGCGCCTTTACCATGAACGGCGATATAACCGCACTGAAAAAAATGTTCGCCGCAATTTTGGATAACGCACTGAAGTACAGTAAAGATGAAGTTATTGTCGAACTGAAAAAATTCGGTGACAATGCGACGGTTAATGTTATCGACAAAGGCATCGGCATTTCACCGGACGACACGAAAAAAGTTTTTGACAGATTTTTCCGCGCTGATAAAGTCCGAACCAAATCCGACGCCGATAAATCCGTTGGTCTCGGTCTTTCAATCGCGAAATGGATTGCGGACAGTCATGGCATTGAAATTGAAATTGAAAGTGAACTCGGCAAAGGAACGACGTTTGAATTAAGAATTATCAATTAGCCGTTAGCTATTAGACATTAAAAGCTGACCGCTACCAGCTCAAAGCTAAAAGCTAATTAGTACGAAGGAAATTTTTTTGCAATGTCGAAAATGTCATAAATCTAATTTAAATTTTTCTACGTGACAGATAATTTTCAAGGCAAAATCAAATCCTAAGTACAAGGAGCATAAATCTTGCAGATAAAAGTTTTTAAAGCCGAAACAATGAAAGATGCAATGGCGGCAATGAAGGCGGAGCTTGGTGAAGACGCCGTAATTTTGCACAGCCGTAAGTACAAATCAGGCGGTTTCTTCGGTTTCGGCGGTAAAGAAATTATCGAAATAACCGCCGCCGTCGAGGCCGTACCGCTTGCTGAAAGAGTGCGCGGCATTTACAAAAAACCGCCTAAGCAAATGCCCGTTCCCGATCTTGAAGGTACGGACACAAATTCGGACGGCGATACTTCCAATTTTCAATCTGCCTTCAATGACGAGTTGCCGATAGATCGTCCCGAAATATCTTCCTTAGACGAGGAGTCGATTCAACGCGCCCGTTCTGAAAATGAAAAACTTGCCGCGACTGTTCGCAATGCACAAAATCCGACGGAAGAGCCGGAAGAAATTGTACAAGAATATGAGCCGGTCACTGACTACGAAAATGTACCGGTTGAAAGTGAATTGCCGGTCGCTGAAAATTTATCTGCTGATGAAAATTTACCTGCGGAAGGTGAACTGCCGGTTGAAGATGAACTGACTGCCGACGAAAATTTACCTGCGGAAGGTGAACTGCCTGTTGAAGATGAACTGTCTGCCGATGAAAATTTGCCGCTTGATGAGTATGCACCGATTGATGAAAATTTACCTGCTGACGAATATGCACCGACAGACGAAGGCGTACCGATTGACGACGGTCAATTTGTAGATGAACAGACTGCGCAGGGTTTTGGCTTTACGCCGGAGCAGTTGGCACAAGCGCAAGCCATGATGTTCGCGCAGTTCAATCAATATCAAATGGCAATGCAACAGGCAATGGCTCAAGCGCAGGCACAGGCTCAAGTTGCCGAAATGGCTGAACAGATGCGCGAAATTCACCGCCGCAGAACCGGTAAAGCCGACGCCGTCAAGCTTGCTCAAATGTCACCGGAAGAAAAAAAGATTCACCGCCTTGAAAGTGAAGTTGCACGAATGAAGTCAATTTTGTCCGGCGTAGTAGGACGCGGCACGTCTCCAAATTCCGTGACTCTGCGCGAGGCTTTAACGTACCAAGAAATTGACGAAGATATTTTGGAAGAAATGGAGGCGGATCCCGGTATCGGCGACACTTCGGCGGACGTTTTATCCAGCGCCGCGCGTCTTACGCTGTCAAATTATTTGGAAGAGCATTTAAAATTTTCCGGCGGCATAAAATTAAATCGTCACGGTCCGCGCATTGTTGCAGTGTTGGGAACTACCGGCGTAGGCAAAACTACCACGCTTGCGAAAATTGCGGCGAAGTTTGTATTGGACGAAAAAATTGAAGCGGTGCTGATAACTGCCGACACGTACAGAATTTCTGCCGTCGAACAGCTTAAAACTTATTCCGATATCTTAGGATTGCCGCTTGAAATAGTTTATTCACCTGCAGAATTAAGTGCGGCGCTTGACCGTCACAAAGATAGGGAACTGATTCTCATCGATACGGCGGGACGCAGCAGACAAAGTTTTCAGCAAATGCAGGATTTAAAAGATATGCTTAGCGTGCATTCGCGTATTGAAAAGCACCTTGTCATAAGCGCTACCACAAAAATTACCGACGCGCGGGATATGATGGAGAAATTTGCTATCCGGACTATGAAATCTAATCTCTGTCAAAT
>CAMJNB010000193.1 GCA_946407175.1 uncultured Selenomonadales bacterium
GAAAGATGAACGCTACATTTCGGTGGAGCAGTCGATAATACAGGCTTGCCAAGAAGTAAATTTAATGCGTGCAGGTTTAAAGCCCAAGCGTCCGTTAAAGGAATTGTGGGAAGAACTTGAAAAAGAAGTGGCTTTGATGGAAGCGGAAGAGAAATCCGAAGAATTGAGCAGAAAGGTAACAAAAAAGCATGACTATACTTTGGGCAGATAAGTTTGCCGATGATATCAAATACTACTTAAAAAAGAAAAAATATTTGAAAATCCGCGAAGACGTAAAAACTGTTACGGATGAACTTGAAAACGGCACTTTAGTCGGTGACCGATTGGAAGGAATACAACTTCCCGAAGGCACGGCGGCGTATAAAGTCCGTATCGCAAATTCTTCTGCAAACGTCGGCAAGTCAAACGGTTTTCGTTTGCTTTACTATGTTGCCATTGAAGATGAAATTTACCTGCTTACAATTTATTCAAAAAAAGACGACGAACGCATACCGAATGACGCCCAAATTTCAATGCTTATAGCCAATGTGATAAAATAATATAAAATTAAAATGGAGATGATTTAATGGCAGATTTACTGTACACAATCAAGGCGCATACGCCGAAAGAAGATATTATCCGTATGTTGCGCGAACACCCCGAAATTAAATTTGTGTCGCTTATGGGCATTGACCTTGCCGGTAATGACACAGATGAAAAAATTCCCGTGCGAATTTTCATTAAGGATATGGACGAATTTTTTGAAGGTCGCGCAGTGCAGACGGACGGTAGCTCGGTAGTTTTGCCAGGCATTGCCACGCTGAACAATGCAAAGGTCGATATGCCGATTGACCATTCCGTTAATTGGTTCGTCGACTACAACTTTGAACACTATGACAACGTTACAAACAGACCGGTTGGAACGTTGCGCATACCGGCTTTTCTGATTCACGAAGGCAAGCGCGTAGACTCCCGCGCAGTTTTGACCGACACGCTGATTAACGTCAAGAAAGAGTTGGTGGACTTACTGCACCATTACCCTTCAGTCAGCGGGCTTGAAGTCAACGGCAAAGACGTCACGGACATTGCATTTACTTCTGCAACGGAGCTTGAATTTTGGGTTAAAACTCCGCTTGAAGAGGCGGCAGTGGAAGAGATGAGCGCGTCGCAGGTTATGCAGGAGCAGTACTGGGAACGCACGCACGGCGCCGTTAGATGTGCACTTGAACAAAGTTTGATTGAGTTGGACAAGTACGGCTTAGATGTCGAAATGGGACATAAAGAAGTTGGCGGACTTAAGGCGCAGATTGACGAGTCGGGACATTTAACGCACGTTTGCGAACAGTTGGAGATTGACTGGAAATTTTCAGACGCGGTACAGGCGGCGGACAATGAAATTTTGGTACGTACCGTAGTTAAAGAAATTTTCCGTGCCAACGGTCTTGAAGTCAGCTTTAAAGCCAAGCCGATGATTGGTCTTGCAGGTAACGGCGAACATACTCACATTGGTCTTGCCGCGATAACTGCGGAAGGCAAAATGTACAATCTCTTTGCCGCGAAAAATCCTGAGCAAGATTACATGAGTGCGGCGGGATTCGGCGCGTTAATGGGACTGCTGAAATATTACGAAGTCATAAGCCCGTTTGTCAGTGCCACGAATGATTCACTTAACCGCCTTAAGCCAGGTTTTGAAGCGCCGGTTTGTATCGTCACTTCACTCGGTTACACGCCGAAATTTCCCAGCCGTAACCGTACGATTTTAGCCGGCTTGATTCGCGACCTTGAAAATCCTATGGCAACACGTTTTGAACTTCGTGCATGCAACCCTTACACAAACACTTACCTTGTACTTGCCGCCGCGTATTCGGCTATTCTCGACGGTATAAAAATGTCCGTAACGCATACGACCGATGAACTTTTGGCGGAGCTTTCAAAAGACGCGGGGCAGGAAGGTTTTTACCTTGAAAAAGATCGCGCCTACAGAAGTGAAGAGGACGTTTACGAGGCGTACACCGAAGATGAGAGAAATAAACTTTTCGGTACGCCGCCTGCCACTGTTTGGGAAAATATCGCGGCACTTGACAAATTCCCCGACAAAGTTAAAGTCATTTCTTCCGGCGGCGCGTTGCATGAACGTATTATCAAAGCTTTTCGCGAAGGCGCGTTACTTCGTTGGAAGACGGAATTAATCTCACGAATTTTGCCGGAAATGCGCGAATTGGTACGTAAAGCCAAAAAAGTCGAAATGCCTTTTGTAACGGATCAAGATGCGTATAATTGGAATAAAATTTTTATGTTGCGTGCGGAACTTGCTAAAGATTCTATTGACGAAAAATCTTTGTTCACGCGCTTGATTAATGCGTTGGAAACCGGCAAGTATGATGAGGCGTCCGATTTGCAGATTGTTATTTATCAAAAGATTGAAGAGCTTAAAGCGCTTTATGACGCCTACGAAAAAAATATGATTTAGTAATTTAGCCGGTAGCTGGTAACTGGTAGCCGGTAGCTATTAACTGCTACAAGCTACAAGCTACTAGCTACTAGCTAAAAGGAAAACTTTATGGCTGAAATTATTAAAAAGCAACCGCGCAGAAGTGGCAAGCGCCTTATCAAGGGAATAATCTTCCTCCTACTTTGCGGCGTCATTTTGGGTATGCTGGTGTACCTGCCGATTTTCACGTTGAAAGAAGTCAAGCTTACCGGCTCCACGTATCTGACGGTTGACGATATTTTAAAAGTCGGTGACATTTATATTAACGAGCCGCTTTTTAAATTGGAAACGAACAAAGTTGCGGGACGCCTTCTGAATGACGTTCGCATTGAAGATGTAACCGTCCGCCGCTCCTTGCCGCATACTTTGGAAGTTATAGTTGTCGAACGAATGCCGATTGCAACTGTTGTCTGCAATTACGGCTACCTTGACATTGACAAGCACGGAAAGATTTTGGACAGCTATAAAAATCTGCGCGAAATGAAAATTCCGATGATAACCGGTGCGTTGATTAAAGACTTGTACATAGGCGACGACGTAGAAGATGAGCACGTAAAAAAGATTTTAGATTTTTTGGAGTTGCTTGACACCGCGTCTTTGAACAAAATTTCTGAAGTTGCGATAGTTGCGGAAAATTACATTGTGGCGTACACTG
The DNA here is from genome assembly GCA_946407175.1 of uncultured Selenomonadales bacterium. The sequence goes on from CAMJNB010000193.1 coordinate 3,126, forward strand.
CGACGGAAAGACCGGTGCAAATTCGTATCGGCGCGCTTGAAAGGCTCGATGAAAAGGCGAAGTTGACAGAGGATTTTCTGCGCGACATTGATACCAATCCCAATGCGGTTGAATACGTTGACTTCAATTACACGGCGCCTTTTATTAAACTGTATCAATAGTAGCTGGTAGCTGGTAGCCGGTAGCTGGTAAGAATAAACTTTACAAGCTAACAGCTAATGGCTAATATCTAAATGGAGGTAAAAATTTTTAATGGAATATGAAGCAGTAATAGGTTTAGAAATTCACAGCGAATTAAAAACTGCAACAAAAATTTTTTGCGGTTGCGCCACGACTTTCGGCGCCGAACAAAACACGCACACCTGCCCCGTCTGCTTGGGACTGCCCGGCGTACTGCCCGTCATAAATAAAAAAGTTGTCGAGTTCGCAATTAAGGCGGGACTTGCTACTAACTGCAAGATTAATCGCTACAGCAAATTCGACAGAAAAAATTATTACTACCCCGACCTGCCTAAAAATTGGCAAACGTCCCAATATGATTTACCGATAGCGTACGAAGGTCACGTAGAAATTGAAGTTGACGGCGTGAAAAAAACTGTACGCTTAACGCGCATTCATATGGAAGAGGACGCAGGTAAATTAGTTCACAGCGGCACCACGATAAAAGATTCCGCCACGTCCAACGTCGACTACAACCGCACCGGCGTACCGCTGATTGAAATTGTTTCTGAACCAGATATGCACTCTGCCGCTGAAGCCCGCGCCTACATGGAGAAAATTAAATCCATTCTTGAATATATCGACGTGTCAAATTGCCGCATGGAAGAAGGCAACCTCCGCGCAGATATCAACGTGTCACTGCGTCCCGTCGGCAGTGACAAACTCGGTACGCGAACCGAAATGAAAAATATAAATTCGTTCAAAGCGCTTGAGGACGCGATTAACTACGAGATTGAGCGGCAGGCTGAAGTTTTGGACGACGGCGGAAAAATTATTCAAGAGACGCGCACTTGGAACC
>CAMJNB010000194.1 GCA_946407175.1 uncultured Selenomonadales bacterium
CAACGCTTGAAAATATCCTTGCCAACGCAGATAAAATTGCGCAGAAAAAAATTCGTGACTCCATTCAAAATTCCGCCGACATTGCGACGTTATCAAAGCAACTTGCGCAGATTAAATGCGACGTACCGGACATTGTATTTGACGCGGAAGAATTTAAAATCACGCCGAATTTTGCGCTTATAGATAAATTCTGCGACAGGTACGCGCTGAAAGTCGTCAAGAAAAAAGTTCATGAAATTTTTGACACGCTGGACAATCTCTTTGCCGAAAGTACGTTTAATTACCTGCGTGTTGAAAAAATCTGCGCGGAGGTTGACGTAGAAAAAATTTTTGCGGCGGCAAGTTTGTCAATCTGCGGCGGTGCCGTTAAGATTGCGGACGGTGAAATTTTTTCAGTCGACAAAGATTTACTGACGAAAATTTTCAATGAGTTCAGTAGTAAGATTTATGTCAACGGTCTGAAAGAAATTTTGAAAGAGATTGAATTTGCCGTTACGCCGAATGTTTTTGACATTGAAGTTGCCGCGTACCTTGTCTATCCAGAAATGGACGATTACACTTGCGAAAAACTTTTACCGCTGGAATTTGACGGCTTGCAAATGCCTGACGATTCCCCCGCCGCGCAGGTTACCGCTATTGAGAAGTTGGGCAAGCTCTACGAAGAAAAACTTGTCACGCTTGATATGAAAAAGCTCTATGACGAAATTGAACTGCCGCTTACCGACGTTTTGGCGAAAATGGAAAATCGCGGCGTATTCGTCAACACGCAAAGCCTTGATGAAAAATCTGCCGAAATGGAATTACGCATTGCCGAGAGTGAAAAAAACATCTACGCGCTGGCAGGTACCGAGTTCAACATAAATTCACCCAAGCAACTTGCCGAGATTCTCTTTGAAAAGTTGAACCTGCCGCAGTTCACGCAGACTAAAAAGAAAACCAAGTCCGGCATTTCCACCAACGCGGAAGTTTTAGAAAATCTGCGCGGCGTCCATCCGATTATCGAGGAAATTTTAAACTACCGTCTGCTTGCAAAGTTGAAGTCGACCTACCTTGACGGCTTGCAAACGCTGATTAATCCCGAAACGCACCGCGTTCATACGCACTTCAATCAAACCGTGACGGCTACCGGCAGACTTTCAAGCTCCGACCCGAATTTACAAAACATTCCCATTCGCACGGAGGAAGGCAGGAAGATTCGCGCACTCTTTGAACCGGGCGAAGGCTACGACTTTTTACTTTCCGCCGATTATTCGCAGATTGAACTTCGACTTTTGGCGCATATGTCCGACGATGAAAATTTGATTAACGCCTTTTTAAGCGGCGAGGACATTCACGCACGTACGGCGGCTGAAGTTTTCGGCGTGAACATTGCCGACGTGACGCCCGATCTTCGACGTAAAGCTAAGGCGGTAAATTTCGGCATTGTCTACGGCATAAGCGACTACGGTTTGTCACGCGACCTTCGTACGACGCGGAAAGAGGCGGGCAGTTATATTCAGCTTTATTTTGAACGCTATCCCAAAGTTAAAAATTTTCTTGAAACGACGATTGAGCAAGCGCGAAATTTAGGCTACGTTACCACAATGTCCGGCAGGCGGCGGCAACTTCCAAATATAAAAAATGCCAACTTCCATCTGCGCGGTCTTGCAGAACGTATGGCAATGAATACGCCGATACAGGGGACTGCCGCCGATATAATTAAAATTGCAATGATTAACGCCGAAATAAGTTTGGCGCACCTTAAAAGCCGCCTGATTTTGCAGGTACATGACGAATTGGTTATTGAGACGGTTGCCGCCGAGCTTGAGGAAGTTACAAAAATTGTTCGTGACGCTATGGAAAATGTTGCGGTGTTGAAAGTGCCGTTGCTTGTCGACGTACATCACGGAAAAAATTGGGCACTTGCTAAATAGCTTAGAGCTTAGAGTATTTTGAAAGGTTTGATAATTATAAAAGACAGCACGAATAAAAAAATTGATGAACTGATTGAACGCTACCCTGCGCTTGAAATTTGTCACGACGATTTAATCACAGTGACTGGCAAAGTTTGCGAATGTTTCCGCGCAGGTCACAAGCTTATAACTTGCGGCAACGGCGGCAGTGCGGCTGATTCAATGCACATTGTCGGCGAGCTTATGAAAGGTTTTATCCTGCCGCGTAAGATTGAAGAATTTAAACCGGATTTTGTAAGACGTGCGCAGGAACTTTTTCCGAGTGACGTAAATTATTTTAAAGCCTACTTGCAATGCGCCTTGCCCGCCGTGTCACTTGTCGGAGAAACGGCATTGACTACCGCCTATTCAAACGATAACGCTCCGGCGCTGGTATTCGCTCAACAAATTTTCGGCATAGCTCAAGCAGGCGACGTATTTTTGGCGATATCGACTTCCGGCAATTCGGATAACGTCATTTACGCGGCGGAAGTTGCAAAGATTATGGGCTTGACTACCATAGCAATGACGGGACGGCGCGGCGGCAGGTTAAAGCACCTTTCGGACTTCGCGGTTTGCGTACCCGCCGATTCTTCGCACGAGATTCAAGAATACCACCTGCCGATTTATCATATGCTCTGCCTTGCCGCTGAAAACGAATTTTTCGGCGAATAAATTTTTACAACACGCTAAATATTTTTTAGCACGATAAATATTTTTTAACACGCAAAATAATTTTTACGGCAAAAAAAATCGCCGCCACCTCCAATTCAGGAAGTGCGCGGCTTTTTTGTTTATTAGCGGTTAGCCATTAGCGGGTAGCTTGTAAATAAATATAAAAGCTACTAGCTACAAGCTACAAGATACCGGCTAATTAGATTATTTTCCTGCAAGAATTTTGTAGCCGTTAATTCTGTCTTCAGCGTCTTTCTGCGTTTTTGCAAAGAGTTCATCAGCCATAGCGGGGAAATTGCGCTTAAGCGACGAGTAACGAACTTCGCCTTGTAAAAATTCTTGGAACTTGGAGAAGTCAGGCTCTTTGGAATCAAGCGTGAAAGGATTTTTGCCGGTGCCGACGAGTTGCGGATTGTAACGCCAATTTGCCCAGTAACCGCATTGCACGGCGAGCTTTTCTTCCAACTGACTTGAACCCATACCCTTGCGAATGCCGTGATTGATACAAGGCGCGTAGGCAATTATAAGCGAGGGACCGTCATACGCTTCGGCTTCGGTTATCGCCTTCAAAAGCTGATTATTGTCAGCGCCCATAGCAACCTGCGCGACGTAAACATAGCCGTAGCTCATCGCCATTTTGCCCAAGTCTTTTTTCTTCGTGCGTTTACCGGTAGCCGCGAATTGCGCGATAGCGGCGGCAGGTGTAGCCTTGCTTGCTTGACCGCCGGTGTTGGAGTAAACTTCCGTGTCGAATACAAAGACGTTTACATTTTCGCCGCTTGCCAAAACGTGATCGAGACCGCCGTAGCCGATATCGTACGCCCAGCCGTCACCGCCAATAATCCACTGCGAACGCTTGACAAAGTAATCACGATTCTCATAAATCTTATTCAGTAAAGCGTTGTCACCTTTTTCAGCCTCAAGCGCGGCAGTCAACTTCTCCGCGCGTTCACGGGTATTTTCGCTGACGTTGAGGTTATCTTTCCAATCTGTAAGCGCGGCTTTAAGCTCATCAGAAATATTTCCTTCCGCCAAAACCTGCGCGACTTCATCAGCCAAAGTTTCACGTACCGCCTTGACGCCCAAGAACATACCGAGACCGTATTCGGCATTGTCTTCAAAGAGTGAATTGCCCCACGCGGGACCTTGACCCTTAGAATTTTTGGTGTACGGCATTGCGGGAGCGGACGCACTCCAAATTGACGAACAACCGGTAGCGTTGGCAATCATCATTCTATCGCCGAAAAGTTGTGTCAAAAGTTTTGCATACGGTGTTTCACCGCAACCTGCACAAGCGCCGCTGAACTCGAATAACGGCTTTTCAAACTGACTGCCGATAACCGTAGTCTTGCGTACGGGATTTTCTTTCGGTGCAACTTTACTTTCGTCAACGCCGAAATCAAAAATTTTCTGCCGTGCCTTAGCCGCGTCGTCGTAAGATACCATTGAAAGCGCTTGCTTGGGACAAACCTGCGCGCAGTTGCCGCAACCCAAACAATCCTGCGTCGATACGGCAATG
>CAMJNB010000195.1 GCA_946407175.1 uncultured Selenomonadales bacterium
GACTTTCAGACACGTTTAATGATTTCATAGCTCTTTCAAGTACCGAAACAGAAAAAGGCACCCAAGCCAATCCGTTGATTATTCGTGATGTACGCGGCAAGACCATAAGCTTTGTCAATCCCGACGGCGGCAGAGCCTATGCATATATAGCGGAAGATGCCGGCGAAATTAACGGCGAAGATTTTGGCGACGGAAACCAACTTAACATACTTTTCGGCGCAGACAATGTGAATAATGTCATTCGCGCAGGTAACGGCGGCTCACAACTTTGGGGCGGTTATTTGGGCGACGATGAGCTTTACGGCGGCGCAGGGGTTGATAGATTCATTTACGACATTAACGGCGGCAACGATACCGTTCACAACGCGGAAAGTCAAGATATCGTGTTGCTTAGAAACGTTAATTTAAGTCAAATTTCTTCCGCGCAGATTACCGATAACGGCGTAAATCTTTCGTTCACCTACGGCGGTTCGCTGAATATTTTGGGACAGCCTTCAACATTTCAACTTGAACAAAGCGACGTTTCATACACTGTCGATTATCAAAATAAAACTTGGAATAATGCGTAAGGCGTAATGCGTAGTGAAAATTCCTGGACACTAGACCCTAAACCCTATGAATGAAATTTACAGCGTGCAGGCGCGAATAAATCCTGTATTTTTTACGGCAAAAACAGCAGTCTGCCTTATGACTCAGGCGGGAATACCAGATGCTGAAAAAATTGCCCGTTGCTTACACCTTGAAAACAATCAGCCGCTTAAAGATATGCCGGACGCCGAAACAATTCTCGGTAATGCCGTTGTGGTTGAGGCTAAGTATCGCACTACATGCGGCTTGATTGAAAATTTCGGTTACCGTACCTGCGTAGATTTGCCGTGCGGTTACACGCCGAAGGCTCTTCATATGACGGAAAAAGGCTTGCGCTTTATCGGACTGGATTTGCCTATCGTAGTGCAGGAATTTTCGCCTGTCATTCACTCCCTTGCGAAGTATCCCGACCGTATGTCCTTTTGTGAAGTTGACGCCACGAATTACGAATCACTTCAAAAGGCGTTGCGTGACATTGATGAGCCGCTTTGCATTACCACCGAAGGAATGATGATGTACTTTACAGAAAGTGAAGTTGACGCCGTTATTTCAAACATTCGCGCCTTGTTGGAGCGGCACGGCGGCTGTTGGATAACGCCGGATCCTGAAGTTAAGTTGCAGTTTGTCTTGACCTTTAAATCACTTTTCGGCGAAGGTTTTCTAAACAAGCTGGCGACGACATGCAACACCGTAATTAAACAGTCTGATACGGCGAATTTGTCCAATCCGTTTATTTTGGATTTTGAAAATGTACCCGCCTCACTGAAAACGCTGGAAACTTCTTTAAATAAACACGGCTTAAAATTTGAACGAATCAATTTAGCAGCGCATATGCCTGAGCTTAGCGTTTATCGGCAACTTACTCCCGCGCAGATTCACCGGTTCAAAAACGCCATGCGGCAATGTCATTATTGGATTATCAGCCTTGACGATACACGCAACCTTCAAGAGACTGCGACGCCGAAACAAAATTCTTTCGATATGACATGCACTTTTAACGACGGAATCTTATTAATGACACTGCGCGGCAGAATTGACAGTTTATCGGCGCCGAAAATTTTGGCGGCATTTGAAACTGAAAAGGTGCGTAACGTCATAAATGAAGTTCAAATAAACTGCTCCGCGTCGGAATATATTTCTTCCGCCGGTATTCGTATGTTGCTTGACATAAATGAAAATTGCAACGGCGGCTTAATGCTTTTCACCGTCAATGCGGCGGTAGGAAAAATTTTAGCGCAAAAAGGATTTACGGAAGTGGAGGTGAACAAGTGGACATTGAGCAACAATTTTTAAATAGTGCTGATGACGAAAAAAATCTCCTGAAAGCTGAAAGCCGCAAGCTGACAGCTAAAGTTTGTGAAATTTGTCCGCATCATTGCCGCCTTAACGCTGGTGAAATCGGTAAATGCCGTGCGCGCTACAATGACGGTGAAAAAATTACCGCGCTGAATTACGGGCGTCTTACTTCCATTGCGCTTGACCCGATTGAAAAAAAGCCGCTGTACAGATTTTTTCCCGGCAGTATGATTTTGTCTGTAGGCAGTTTTGGCTGTAATTTGAACTGCCCCTTCTGCCAAAACTACGAAATTTCTATGGCGGATTATAATTTTCCGACGCGCCAACTCTCACCTGCCGAATTGGTTAGAATTGCCGTTGACCTGCGTGACAGAAAAAATATCGGCGTTGCCTTCACGTACAATGAACCTTTTATCAGCTACGAATATGTTCGCGACACTTCAGCGCTTTTAAAAGAGGTCGGCTTAAAGTCCGTGCTTGTCACTAACGGTACCGTTGCAAGCGGCGCTTTGAAAAAAATTTTGCCGCTGATTGACGCGATGAACATTGACTTGAAAGGTTTCAGCCAAAATATCTATGACGTACTCGGCGGCGATTTCGAGACGGTTAAAAATACCATTCAAACCGCCGCGCAGTCCTGTCACGTCGAAGTTACCACGCTTATCGTGCCGCGTATGAATGATTCCGAATCCGATATGGACGCCGAAGCTAAATGGCTTGCGTCTATTTCAAAGGATATCCCCCTGCACGTAAGCAGATTTTTCCCGCGCTACAAAGTCACCGACAGACCGCCTACAGACGTTAAGCTTGTCTATCGTTTGGCTGATGTTGCACGCCGTAATTTGAATTTTGTTTATACCGGCAACTGCTAAGGAGGTGAGTTAATGGACAACATTGTTTGCATTTACAAAATTACCAACACCGTCACGGGAGATTTTTATATCGGTCAGACACATGATTTTGAACAAAGAATAAAAGGACATAAGAAAAAACCTGCACCTAAAATGCGTGAAGACGTTGAAAAGTACGGTTGGGACGCCTTTAAATTTGAAATTCTCGAAGAATGTACAGATGAAAATTTGACAGAACGCGAGAATCATTATATTAAAATGTTGAATCCCATATATAACACAATGCCGTGGGGTAATGATATGCCGGAGGAAGTATGTAAAAAAATTAGTCAAGGCTTAATGGGACATCCTACCTCCCCTGAAACGCGTAGAAAAATCAGTGAAGCAAATACAGGGCGTACTCATACAGAAGAATCTTGCGAAAAGATGAGCGAAAAGCGTTTAGGCGTGACTTTATCTGATGACCACAAGGAAAAATGCCGTCAATCTTCACTTGGCAACAAAAGCAGAAGTAAAGCCGTTGTCTGCGTTGAAACCGGAAAAGTTTATCCAAATATGAAAAGTGCCGCCGCAGATGTCGGAATAAGTCCCAGTATGATTAGTTGCGTCATTCGCGGCGTGAATATTACTGCAGGCGGGTATCATTGGCGCTATGCCGACGAGGACGCCAACAAAGGCAGTAGAAAACGCAACGTCGCTGTATTTTGTGAAGATACGGGAGAATTTTTCCCGACGTTAGAAGCCGCCGCAAAAAAATTCGGCATTAATGCCTCTACCATAGGTAAAATAGTTCGAGGGAAATGTAAATCGTCACTTCATTTTAAACGTGTTGAAGAACCAGTGTACAATGAAATTCGCGGTGAGGATAAACGCAATAATAATCTTCCGGACGCCGTTATTTGCGTTGAAACCGGTGAACGTTTTGAAAGCATACGTAAAGCTGCAAAAGCAGTGGGAATACCTAACACGTCTATTTCTTGTGTGCTTAAAGGAAAAATGATTACTGCAGGCGGTTATCATTGGCAATATGCTGATGACCGTCCCAATAATATACGCGATGAAAGTACGCGACAATCAGCTAAAAGTGTTGTTTGCCTTGAAACAGGGGAAATATTTCCGAGTTTAAAAATCGCCGCCGAAACATTAAATATCAATCACAGTAGCTTATGCGGCGCTTTAAAAGGTCGTTGCTCTTCGGTTCACGGTTTACATTTTAAATATTTTGAAGAAGTTAATTCTCCTGAAAAAAATACTGAATTAAAGGAGTGTATAGACAAATGAGAATAGCTTTCATTCATCCATCATTTCCTGCGCAGTCACTTCACATGGCGCCTTATCTGGCGAAAAACCCAGAAAACCACATAATTTTCCTCTCTAAAGAGAACTCA
>CAMJNB010000196.1 GCA_946407175.1 uncultured Selenomonadales bacterium
AACCTCGCGGCTGTCCTCGCGGCGCAAGTTTTTCGTGGTATCTTTACAGCCCGCACAGAATAAAATATCCGTATCTTCGCGGAGAACTTGCCGAATTGTGGAGGGCAACGCGTCCGAATTTTCCCAACGCATTGGCGGCGTGGCAGAGTATCGCGAATGAACCTGCCAAAATGAAACGCTACAAAGAGGCGCGGGGGATGGGCGGCTTTGTTCGTTCAAATTGGGACGAAGTTTCAGAAATAGTTGCCGCGTCACTTCTTCATACAGTGCAAAAATACGGTCCCGACAGAATCTTCGGATTTTCCGTCATACCCGCAAAATCTATGTTGAGTTATGCGGCAGGTCTTCGTTTTGTCCAACTTATGGGCGGAGCGGGTCTTTCTTTTTATGATTGGTATGCAGATTTACCGCCGGCAAGCCCACAAGTTTGGGGAGATCAAACAGACGTACCCGAATCCAGCGACTGGTTTAACGCAGGATACATAATTACTTGGGGTTCAAATGTTCCTTTGACACGAACTCCCGACGCACATTTTTTGACGGAGGCAAGATACAAAGGTACAAAAGTCGTATCAATCGCGCCTGATTATGCCGAATCCACAACCGTTGCCGACACGTGGATAAATCTGAAAACCGGCAGTGACGCCGCACTTGCAATGGCAATGGGACACGTCATTTTGAAAGAATATTATTGGGGCGAACCTGCCGAATTTTTTGTTGACTATGCGCGAAGATTTACTGATTTTCCTTTCCTAGTTACGCTGACTGAAAAAGACGGCAAGTACCAACTTGACAGATTTTTAAATGCCAAAGACTTCGGACGTACCGATAAGCATGCTGAATTTAAACATTACGTTATCGACGAACTTACCGACAAACTTGTAATTCCAAACGGCACAATGGGCGATCGGTGGGATCGTCAAAACAAATGGAATCTGCGCGAAGAAAATTCAGATACGGGCGAAGAGATTAAGCCTAAGCTTTCAATTCTGCGCGAACATGATGACGCGGTTGAAATTATTCTGCCTTACTTCGGCAACGACAGAGGCAGTAAACCTTCGCTAATTCGCAAAGTTCCCGTCAAAAAAATCAAAACTCAAAGCGGCGTTAAAATCGTTACGACGGTTTACGATTTGACGCTGGCAAATTACGGCATTGATACAGGCATTGGCGGCGATTTTGCAAAGTCTTATGAAGACGATATGCCATATACGCCGAAATGGCAAGAAAAATTCACGGGCGTAGATTATGAAATGGTTATTCATACTGCTCGTGAATTTGCTGATAACGCCTTGAAAACGCACGGACGAACAATGGTTATCATGGGCGGCGGCATTAATCACTGGTATCATGCTGATGTTATCTACCGTACAATTTTAAACTTGCTGATGTTTTGCGGATGTGAAGGTCGAAACGGCGGCGGCTGGGCTCACTACGTCGGTCAAGAAAAGTTGAGACCTGCCGAAGGTTGGGCGCGAATCATGACAGGTACCGATTGGCAAGGCGGCGCGAAACTTCCAAACAGCACTTCATTTTACTATTTCGCAACGGATCAATGGCGAAGTGACGAAATGGATTGCGCTGAACTTACTCCGCATTTTGAAAAGCCGCGTTATCGTCATCCCGGCGATTACAACGTTTTGGCGGCGCGTCTCGGTTGGTTGCCGAGCTATCCCACTTTTAACAAAAGCGGTCAAAAAATTTTCGACGAGGCTAAATCCGCCGGCTTTGAAGGCATTGACAATATCAAAAAATTTGTTGCCAAAAGTTTGAAAGATAAGACGTTGGAATTTGCCGTTGAGGATCCCGATAATCCCGTAAACTTTCCGCGTAACCTTTTTATTTGGCGTAACAATTTAATCGGCTCTTCGTCGAAAGGACACGATTATTTTTTGAAATATCTGCTCGGCACGAAAAACAGTTTGTTTGCGGAGGAAGATTGTCCCGTTAAGCCTTCTGAAATTAAATGGCGTGATGAATCTGAAATTGGCAAATCGGGCGGCGCGCTTGACGGAAAACTGGATTTACTCGTTGACTTGGATTTTCGGATGGCGTCTTCCGCGCTTTATGCTGATGTCGTCTTGCCTACAGCGACTTGGTACGAAAAAACCGATTTGTCGTCAACAGATATGCATCCCTTTGTACACCCCTTTCAAGCGGCGGTAGACCCGCTGTGGGAGTCACGTACAGACTGGGATATTTTTCGCACTCTTGCGGCGGCTGTGTCGAAAGTTGCGAAAGAGGCAAACTTCCCAATTTACAAAGACGTTATGGCTGTTCCCATTCAACATGACAGTGAAGGCGAAACGGCACAGCCTGAAGGCAAAATTCTGGATTGGAGTAAGGGCGATTGCGAACCGATACCCGGCAAGACGATGCCGGCGGTTGTGATGATTGAACGCGACTACACTAAAATTTTTGACAAGTGGATTGCGCTCGGTCCCAACGTCGAAAAAGGAATGGCAATGAAAGGTATGTCTTGGGCGTCAAAACAGGACTATGAAGAGATTAGAAACCGCAACGGCGTCATTGAAGATAAAAATTTAATTTCTTACGGGATGCCGTCAATTTTCGAGGCAAAGCAAGCTTGCGATGCGGTAATGGGGCTTTCGACTACGACCAACGGTTCAGTTGCGGTCAGAGCGTGGCGCGACCTTGAAAAGAAAACCGGTCTTGAAAATCTTACGGCGCTTGCAAGTGACAGAGAAAGTGAACGCTTTACCTTTGATATGGTGGTAATTCAGCCGCGCGAAACGATAACTTCGCCGACTTTTACCGGCAGTAACCAAAATCGACGCTACACGCCTTTCAGCGTCAGCATTGAACAACTTGTACCTTTCCGCACCGTGACGGGACGTCAATCCTTCTATGTAGATCACGAAATGATGCGCGAATGGGGCGAAGTTATGTCCGTCTACAAGCCCATTTTGGAATATCGACCGCTTAAAAATCCAATCGGCGGCACTAAAGAAATTACGTTGAAATATTTGACGCCGCATAACAAATGGAGTACTCACTCAATGTACTTTGACAGTCAGCAGATGTTGACGCTGTTTCGCGGCGGTCAAACTGTGTGGTTTAACGAAAAAGACGCGGCGGAAATTAACGTGAAAGACAATGACTGGGTTGAACTTTACAACAGAAACGGCGTTGTCATTTCCCGCGCCGTAACTTCGCCGAGAATCCCGCGCGGCGTCATTTATATGTATCACGCGCAGGACAGACACATTAACGTACCCGGTTCAAAAATTTCAGGCACTCGCGGCGGCACTCACAATACGCCTACCCACATTCATATGAAGCCTACGCATATGATTGGCGGCTACGGTCAGTTAAGTTACGGCTTTAATTACTACGGTCCGACGGGTAATCAGCGCGATATGTATGTTGTTGCGCGAAAAGTTGAGGAGGTTGATTGGCTTGAAGATTAAAGCACAAGTTGCAATGGTGATGAATCTTGACAAGTGCATAGGCTGTCATACTTGCTCAATCACCTGCAAAAATGTTTGGACTAACCGCGAAGGCGCAGAGTATATGTACTTCAACAATGTTGAGACAAAGCCCGGTATCGGTTACCCCAAAAATTGGGAAGATCAAGATTATTGGAAAGGCGGTTGGCAAGTCAAAGACGGGGAACTTTTTTTGCGCTCCGGTTCAAAGATTGAACGCATTTTAAAACTTTTTTATCACCCGCAACAGCCGGAAATTTTGGACTACTACGAGCCTTGGACTTATGACTACGAAACGCTGATAAATTCCAAACGCCAAAATCATCAGCCCGTTGCAAGACCGCGTTCCTTGCTAACTCAAAAACGAATGAATATCAAGTGGGGTCCGAATTGGGAAGACGACTTGGCAAGCGGTGAATCTGCGCGGCAAGATGTCAACTTGAAAAAAATCGGTGAGGACATTGCTCTTGAATTTCACGATTTATTTATGAAGTACTTGCCGCGAAATTGCAATCACTGCCTTAATCCCGCTTGTGTGGCGGCGTGTCCTTCCGGCGCAATTTATAAACGTGAAGAAGACGGCGTTGTATTGGTGTCGCCGGACATTTGTCGCGGTTGGCGGCATTG
>CAMJNB010000197.1 GCA_946407175.1 uncultured Selenomonadales bacterium
GTACCGTACAATGTTACGATAATTCCGACGTGGTTGACCGCAGCGAATACATCCGCGCCGCCCTTTTTTTTAGTTAGATACACGATATTCATTGAAAATTTTTCTTCGGCGCTAAAAAATATTTCCCATTTCCAATTAATTCGTGTATAATAACCGGCGATTTTTTAGAAAATATTTTTTCAAAAATTTTTTGACATTTGAGAGGGGTAAACCAATGAAGTTAAAAAAGATTTTAAGCGTAATTGCGGCAGGAGTATTTGCCGGTGCCTTATTCACGGGTTGTGGCGGCGGAGATACCGGCGGCAGTTCCGCTAAAGACGGCAAATTTTTAAGACTCGGCATGATCAGCACTTTGAACGCCAGCGAAAAAAAGGTTGACGAAATTTTAAAGATGGTTGAGCAAAAATCTAATGTCGAAGTTATGCACCATACGACGACTTTTTACAAAGACCTTTCCACAATGCAAATGGGACTTGAATCCGGCAGTGTAGATGAAATCAGCACGTATCAATGCGTTGTAAATTATCTTCTCGCGCGAAATCCCAAGCTTGAACTTGTGGAAAATCACGGTATGTCGCTTTCCGATTCTTTCTGTTTCGCAATGCGTAAGGACGAAGTAGCTTTAAAGAAAAATATCGACAATGCCATTAAAGAAATGAAAAAGGACGGCACGCTTGATAAACTTATTAAAGAATATATCACCGACGTTAAGGAAAAAGATCCGCCCGCAGTTGCAATACCGCACATTGACGGCGCCGATCCTTTGAAAGTTGCCGTAACCGGTGACCTGCCGCCGCTTGACCTCATACTTGCCGACGGAAAACCCGCAGGCTTTAATACGGCGTTTTTGGCAGAGTTGGGCAAGCGTTTGGACAGAAACATTGAGATTATTGATATTGACGGTGACGCCCGTTATGCCGCGCTTACTTCAAAACAAGCCGACGTAATTTTCTGGGCGATTGTTCCGGTTGACGACAGACCTAAAGACTTGGACACGCCGAACGGCTCAATTTTGTCAGAACCGTACTTCACCGACAAGATTGAACATATTAAACTTAAAAAGTAATCGTGACGGAGGATTTTGATTTTGAAAAAAATTTTTACAGCACTTTCCGCGCTGATGATTTTCAGTTTGATATTGACAGGTTGCGGCGACACTAAACCTGCACCGCCGCCGGTTAAACTCGGCATAATTAAGCACTTAAACGCCAGTGAAGAAGAATTTAACAACTTCACGAAAAAAGTTTCCGACACCTTTTCTCTTGCAATGACTTCGTACAATCCCGTTTTCTTCGACAACTTAAACTCCATGATTTTGGCACTTGATTCAGGCGAAATAAAAGTTATGAGTACTTATGAATGCGTTGCACAATATCTCACGGCGCGAAATCCAAAGTACGAAATTATGATTGACGATTCTCTGGAATTTATTGACGCCTTCTGTTTTGCACTGCGTGAAGAAGATGTGGCATTAAAAAATGACGTGGATAAATTTATTAACGAAATTAACACTGACGGCACGTTGGAACGTCTTACAAAAGAATACATCACCGACGTTAATAAAACCGACCCGCCTAAAATTGAAATACCGCACATTGACGGCGCGGACACTTTGAAAGTTGCCGTAACCGGTGACTTGCCGCCGCTTGACTTAGAGCTTGCCGACGGAAAACCCGCAGGTTTTAACACGGCGATTATTGCCGAAATGTCTAAACGCCTTAACAAAAACATTGAGATAATCAGCATTGACAGCGCGGCGCGTGCCCCTGCTCTTACAAGCGGGCAAGCCGACATGATTTTCTGGGCTATCGTGCCGGTAAGTGAAATTATTCCTGCCGACGCCGACAAACCTGCAGGTACAATTCTTTCCGCTCCTTATTACAGAGGACGTATCGTTCACGTGAAAGTTAAAGATTAAAATGGCTGAAACGCTCTACATAATATTTATTAAAGACGGCGCTTGGCTTACGATTTTGAAAGGTCTTTGGGCGACAGTGCAAATTTCCGCGCTGTCGCTTTTATTTGGTACGTTGCTTGGCGCGGCAATATGTTTTCTGCGCACAAGTAAATTTAAACCGGCAAGACTTTTTGCAAAAGTGTATATCGCCGTAATACGCGGCTCACCCGTGTTAATGCTGTTAATGCTATTTTTCTACGGCATCTTCGCGCGGACGGGACTTTCACCGCTTACCGTAGCCGTAATAACTTTTTCAATGCACACTGCCGCTTACGTTGCTGAAATTCTTCGCTCGGCACTTATGGCAGTTGACAGAGGTCAAGTGGAGGCGGCGCGGACTTTGGGCTTTTCAAAATACCAAGCCTTTCAACTCATCGCACTGCCGCAAATTGTACGAATTGCCAAGCCGGTTTACCAGTCAACGGTTATAAATCTGATTCAGTGGACAAGCATTGTAGGCTACGTATCAATCACGGACTTGACGCGCGTCATAAACACTACGGCGGCGCGAACAATGCAACCTATGATTACGATTATCGGCGGTATTTTAATGTATCTTGCAATGTCGTACATAGTCAACGCGATTTTTCATTGGGCTGACAAGTCGGAACGTCGAAAGAAGGATGTGACAAAATGAGTGTCATAGAAATTCGCGGTCTATGTAAATCTTTCGGCGACAATCATATTTTGCACGACGTAAACTTTTCTGTCGAAGAAGGCGATCGCATTGTAATTATCGGCAATTCCGGCTGTGGTAAAAGTTTATTTCTGCGTTGCATTGAACTTTTAGAAACTCCGGACGCGGGACAAATTTTTATCGACGGTCAAGAAATTACGGCGCCGAATTGCGACATTGACAAAATTCGTCAAAGTATGGGCATGGTCTATCAAAAATTTAATCTGTTCACGCATATGACGGTTATGGAAAATCTCTGCATTGCGCCGGTCAAACTTTTAGGTATGACGAAGATTGAGGCAGAAAAAAAAGCCGCCGAACTTCTTACGCAAGTGGGACTTTTGGCTAAGGCGCGCGCTTACCCCGAAGTTTTGTCCGGCGGGCAACAACAGCGTATTGCAATTTGCCGCACTTTGATGATGAATCCGAAAGTTATTTTGTTCGACGAGCCGACTTCCGCGCTTGACCCCACTATGGTAAGCGAAGTTTTAGCCGTCATTCGTATGCTTGCTAAAAGAAATTTGACTATGATTATCGTCACGCACGAAATGAAATTTGCACGGGACGTTGCCGACAAAATTTTATTTTTTGCTGACGGCGGCATTTATGAACAAGGGACGCCGAAAGAAATTTTTGAACACCCCAAGCGCGAAAAAACCATTGCCTTCATTCAGCGGCAAAAATATTTTCATTACGAAATTTACGACCGCGATTTTGATTTACTTGAAATGCAAGGCATGGTTTTGAATTTTGCTGAAAAGTACGGGCTTAAGGCGCAGTATACTCATAAAATCCAACTTTGCTGTGAAGAGTCGATTTACACAATGATGTCCGGTTGCTATGACGCTGAGGATAAAATTTCAATCGTGGTTGACATAACCTACACCGAAGCCGACGGCACTGTACAACTGAATTTAACCTGCGCGGGAAAAAATTATAATCCCTTTGAAGATACCGACGTCACGGAAGATGACTTCGAGGATAATTTAAGCGTCATGATCCTGCGTAAGAGTGCAAAGTATTTGGCGCATTCTTACAAAGAAGGATTGAATAAAATTACATTGCGGCTGTAGATTTAGTGAAGAGTTGCTAGTTACTATAGATCTAATTGGAGGTTGAATTTATTGCCAGTTATGGAATATTTGGAGCGCAATGCAGAGCTTTACGGAGATGAAGTTGCGCTGGTGGAATTAAATCCTGCCGAAAATGACGGAAGGCGTATGAGTTGGAAAGAATACGGCTTAATCGAGTCAAACCGCTTTCAACCCTACCGCCGCGAAATTACTTGGCGCGTCTTTGACGAAAAGGCTAATCGTTGCGCCAACTTTTTACTTGAACGCGGCGTCAAGAAAGGTGACAAAGTTGCCATTATCATGTACAACTGCCTTGAGTGGCTTCCCATTTATTTCGGTATCATGAAGACCGGCGCTCTC
>CAMJNB010000198.1 GCA_946407175.1 uncultured Selenomonadales bacterium
ACGGCGGCTGGTGACGATATTGTAGGAACTCCCACACCTGCAGGTATAAAAAACTATCCTGCAGGAAAGCGCGAATTTGTTTGTACGAAATTGTCATATAGAGACCCAAATGCAACTGCACATACAGATTGACATTGTACCGCAGGGACGTCCGCGCTTTTATCGCGGCATAGCGTACGACCCGCCGAAAAGCAGACAGTTTAAAAAAGACCTTGCCTTAATTGTTAATTCGCTTGTTAAATCAGCGTTTAGCGGCGAGGTCAAAGTTAAACTTGATATCTTTCGGCAAGCGTCAAAATTTAAAAAGGGCGTGATGTCCAAGCGCTACGGTGACATTGATAATCTAGCTAAGGCAGTGCTGGACGCATTGAACGGCGTATGTTGGCAAGATGATTCGCAGATATCCGATCTGCACGTTACAAAAAATCTTGCCGACACGCCACACATTGATATTGCGATTGAGGAAATTAAAAATGATTGATTTAGACAACTTAAAAACCTTCGCGCAGTTGCCGCACATTTTTACGGCGGACATTTACAGCAACATTAAAAAGACTATTACATACTATGACGCTTGTAAAGCTTATATTGTCCGCCTTTTGAAAGATATTGGCGAGGGCGCTTACAAAAATCCTTGCGAATATGACAGGCTGAAAGATTTTATAAATGCTTGCCCCAAAAATCCTTATGGCATAGACCACACGCCTTATCTTTTGGCAATTATTGAACAGATGAGAAAGGAGTATGCAAATAATGACAAAGCTTAAAAAGTTTTTCACGGTAGCCGCATTGGTATTTTTTGGCGCGGCTACGGCAAGCGTACAGTTCAGCGACGAGCCGAAATATGAAGTTCACGTCGAACGCTACAAGGTTCGTGCCGGTGACACGTTGTGGGACGTTTCGCGCTATTACCGCGACTTGGACGACCGCAATTTGTACATTTTCGATTACCAAGATGAATTGCGTCGCCTTAATCCCAAACTTGTCGAAAACAAAAATCAGTTAATGCCGAATGATGTCATTACGGTTAAGTATCTGAAAGTTAAAGAATAAAAAAATGTCCTGCAAGCAGGACGGTATAAAAAGCCAAAAATATTTTACAACAAAAAGCAAAGTTAAAAAAGTGGCGGTGGACAAAAAATGACAAAAAATCTGCCGCCTTCGGAGGTGATTCAATGGCGCTTTTTCGGTGAAACAAAAAAAGCAGTTGGATTAAAAATTACCAAACTGCTCCAATGGATTTTAAATAGCTGTAATATAAATCAGTCACATTTTCCCAATCATCGTCGCTAAGCCACCCGATTTTCTTATCAAAATTGGATTTAGGAAGATTTTGTACACTTGCGGCGTCAGCTGTTGAAATATGGTCTAAAGGTATGTAAGCCCAATCAAAAATTGCAATTTCAAATTCACTTCGTGGACTTCTAGAGGTTACCTTCATTGAAAGGACGGTACCACTTTCATTGTCCACGTCCAAGACAATTACGGGGCGCCTTTTGGATTTTGAAGAATCTTCGGCGTACGGGAAATTAGCGAACCAAACTTCTTTCGGCTGAATTATCATCACCGGCTACCAACTCCTTATAATCGTCTTCCCAAACATCCTCATAAAACCAAGAATTTTTGCGGGAAATTACGGCGTCACCGTTTTCATTGTACTTGGTATTTTCTCTTGCTAACGAATACAATTTGGTTTTATTGGCTTTTACAAACTCACTAAAATTTTTCACCGTCAGCACCCCCACACAATTTTTTTGGGAATTATAAACTTTTAATGTTAAGGCGTCAATGAATTTTATGCCGCCTATACTAATCAGCCGCAATTTTGGGACGCAATGGTTTTCAGCGAATTTGCAGAGGCGCGTAGCAAAAATGTCAATGACTACACTTATGATTTGGAGAGACTTTTACTTTCAGGAGTGGTTTAAATGATTAATAAGATTTTGCCTTTACCCGTCAAGAAAAATAAATTTGGCGAACGTGTCGCCAATATCGGCGTTGAAAGAATTTCAGTGATATCAAGCGCCGCGCAGGATAAAAAAATCTATTTTAAAATTGCAAGCGGCGGCGTTGAGATATCGGCTTACTCGGCGGAGTTTGGCGAGGGCAAAGAATTTTTAAGCGCGGACGTTGACGGCGGCGAATTGGATATCTGCTTTAACAGCAAGTACATCACCGACGTGCTTAAAGATTTTAAATCGGACAATTTTAAAATGGCGCTGAAAGGCGAATTTGACCCCGCGATTGTTCGCGACGCCGATAACTACATTTACGTCGTCACGCCGGTTAGAGCGTAGGAGGTGACCGAATGAATAAAGGGGTTATCGTCAATGACAACTTTGTAGTAGTGACGGCGGTCGGACTTGATTTGACGCAGGACGAGACTATTAAATACGCTGAATACGTCGACACGCACGCGCCTATTGACCGCGACAACTACAAACTTGCACGAGTTATCGTGACTTTGTGCGACGACGGCAAGGTTGATGTTGACTACGATTTACAAAACTTGACGCCATTTGAACGTATCCGCCGTATCACCGGCTACCTTACCGGCAATTTAAACACGTGGAATGACGCTAAACGCGCCGAAGAATCAGAGCGCGTCAAGCATACGGGCAAGGACGGCTCGGACGGCTGGTTTAACAGTTCAGGCAGACAATTCAAGGAGTAAAAAAATGGTAGAGCTTATGTTTGATAGAGACCAGCTTTTTAAGCTGATTGATGAATACAACACCATTGTACGCGACGGCAAGCGTGAAGGGTACGAAGGCGGCAACGAAAAAACCGCAAATATGCTTGACTTTTGCAAGTACCAGTTAGAGGAATGGTACCCTAACGAACACGGCAGAGGTAAAAAGCGTGCGGTCTTTGATAAAGTCGGCGCGGTGGCGGAAAACCTTAATTGTGGTTACGAATCTGTTTGCGGCGTACCGATTGAGGACACTTTGATAATTGCAAGTTGGCTCGGCTTTATTCTCGGGATGTTGACTGCCGACAATAACCAATTTGAATTTTCAGAGGATTTTGCGCCGATTAAATCCGTCAATGCGGACGATTGGGAGTAACGGAGATGAAGATTAAGGAAAACTTTTTGCCAATACCAGACGCGCCGAATTACGAAATTAACTCTCAGCTCATTGTACGCAACAAAAAACGTGGCACTACATCTACTCCTTATTTACCGGCTGAATCGTTAAGTCTGTATGTCAACGGCAAGCGCATTTCCAGAATGGCGGGTTGCTGTCGTCGCAGAGCCGTTGCCGAAAAAAATAAAGGCACGTGGCTCCCCATACCGTCGCTTAATAATCTCTATGAAATTAATAAACAGGGCTTGGTTAGAGTTGCGCGTACAAAGCGTATTAAAAAACCGCATAACAAACATTGGTATTTCTTTATTGTTAACGGTACACGGAAATGTGTACCCCAAGCCACGTTATTGTGGGAAGTTCACGGCATTTTATCAAGACGAAAATTTTTTAAACGAATACCGGTTACCGCTGAATTTAACGACCAAAAAGTAACTTTTGAAACTCTATCTACTTTAGCTAAATTCCTTGCTAAAAAAACATTTTGGGCTTTTTGGACTATTATGAAGCATTTAAGCAGCCGTGTTGCCGAATTTGCCGGTTGGAAAATTACCTACCACCTTCCGAAAGATTTAACCGACGTCACCGACACGGTCGGAGATTGGGCAAAGGTAAAACGCACAAAAAATGTCAACTGGTTAAAAATAGGCGTTTTAACAACTATACCGGCGGCGAAAAAGGCAAGTGATTAAAATGCGTGCTTTAATGAGTTATTTTGCTTACATTGTAGTTTGCGGGACCATTATTTTACTTGTCACCTGCTTTTTCGAAGATTTTTTACCGCTCAAATATTACGGCGACATTAATGACTTTATTAACAAGACATTTACCACCGTCACGTGTTTAGCATTTCTGATGTTTGTTTTGATGATTATTGCGCTGCTAATTGGAGATTAAAAAAATGCAAGATTTACTTAAT
>CAMJNB010000199.1 GCA_946407175.1 uncultured Selenomonadales bacterium
GGCATTGGTTGATGATAGCGGAATCCCCCGAATTTATTCGTGGGGAGTATGTCAAGTCGTGCATTAATTAGTGGCTAGCTGTTAGGTGCTAGGGGTTAGGATTAATCAATAAGCCCCGCGCAAATCTTTATTTGCAAATGTTTTCTTTTGTTGTATAATTCGCTTAACAACTTGAAGGGTTTATCGCGCGTTAAAGCTAAGTACAACAACTTTAAAAACTCAAATAACCCTCCGAGTTTGGAGGGTGTATTTTTTATGCGACAAAATTTTTTTAAAGACGGTGAATAAATTATGCTTGAAATAGAAAATTTAAGCGCGGGAGTTGACGGCAAAGAAATTTTGCACGGACTCAATCTGCGCGTTGCAAAAGGTGAAGTGCACGTGATATTGGGACCGAACGGCTCCGGTAAGTCAACACTGATGAACGTGATTTTGGGACATCCCAAGTACGAAATTTACGGCGGCAGTTTGAAATTTGAAGGCGAAGATTTAACCAAGCTGAAAACTTTTGAACGTGCCCGACGCGGAATTTTTTTATCATTTCAAACGCCGGAAGAAATTCCCGGCATCACGGTAGAAAATATGTTGCGTACGGCGAAACAGGCGATAACCGGCAAGGTTGTGAAAATTTTACAATTCCGCAAAAAGTTGCACGATACAATGGAGCAACTGCAAATTGCTAAGGAATACGCAAGCCGCTACATGAACGTGGGATTCAGCGGCGGCGAAAAAAAGCGCAATGAAATTTTACAGCTTTTAATGCTTGAACCTAAGCTGGCACTTTTGGACGAGACTGACTCCGGTCTTGATGTTGACGCGGTGAAAATTGTTTCAAACGGTGTGGCGAAATTTCATAACGCTGAAAATTCCTGCGTCATAATCACTCACAACACGCAGATTTTGAAGAGTTTGTCGGTCGATAAAGCGCACGTACTTTTGCACGGACAGATTATAAAAAGCGGCGGCGCTGAATTGGTTGAAGAAATTGCCGCCAACGGATATTCGCATTTAGCGGTTAGCGATTAGCCATTAGCTAAAAAATATATGCTAATAGCTACCGGCTAACAGCTAACTTAACGAGGGAGTTTGATGAAGAAAAAAATATTTTTCGGCATACTTGTCACGGCGATTATAAGTTCCATCTTGACAGTCACGGCAGTTTGTATGCTGTTTAACATTGACGCGAAAAGCGCCGTAAACTTAGGCAGATTGCTATCGGCAATGCGATTCATTGAGGCGCAGTACGTTAATGACGTTGACAAAGATAAACTAATCGGCGGCGCCATAAGCGGTATGGTGAGGTCGTTGGGAGATCCTCATTCAGTTTATCTTGAACCGCGCCTTTACAGTCAGCTTAAAGCCGATACAAGCGGGACTTTCGGCGGCATCGGCGTTTACATGAGCTTTAAAGAAAACGGCGTACAAATTTTAAGCGTCATTCCGGACGGTCCCGGCGCAAAAGGCGGCTTAATGGCAGGCGATTCGATTTTAGCCGTGAACGGACAGCCGATAAGCGAAATTGACTACGCGGAAGTGGCTTTAAAAATTCGCGGCGAAGTCGGTACAAACGTTGACCTTTTGATACACCGTGACGGCGAAGAGGATAAAACCTACTCAATTACGCGCGAAATTATCAAAGTGCAAACCGTTTCAAGTAAAATGCTCGATAATGAAATGGGCTATATTCGCATTTCAAATTTCAGCGAAAATACCGGCAAGGAATTTAAAACCGCGCTGAACACGCTTGAAAGTGAACATATGAAAGGTTTTATTCTTGACCTGCGGCAAAATCCCGGCGGCTTAATTACAAGTTGCATTGAAGTTGCGAAAGAGATTGTACCGGCGGGACCTATTGTTTCGGTTATTCAGCGCGACGGTACGAAGGAAGTTTACAATTCCGAATTGGAGAAGACGAAATTTCCGATAGTCGTGTTGCTTGATCAAAACAGTGCCAGTGCGTCCGAACTTTTATCCGGCGCGTTGCAGGATACAAAGGCGGCTGTAGTAGTCGGCGTGAAATCCTACGGCAAAGGCTCGGTGCAAACTGTTATTCCTATGTTTAGAGATGACGGCTTGAAATTGACCGTTGCAAAGTACTATACGCCGAACGGCAGGAGTATTGACGGCGTTGGCATTATTCCCGATTTTGAAGTGCCTCTGGAAAATCCACTGCCGATGACGCGTGAACTTAATACCGATGCAAGCAATGACGCGCAACTTAGAAAAGCTGAAGAAATTTTGACGGAGCAGATAAGAGGATAAAGCTAGATCGCTAGTAGTTAGATCGCTAGATCGCTAGTAACTAGTAACTATCAACTATCAACTATCAACTAATGTTTGAATATGAATTTATGAGAAATGCGCTTTGCGCAGTCTTACTCGTCACGCCGCTTTTCGGCATACTCTCAACAATGGTCGTATCCAATCGAATGGCATTTTTTTCAGATTCACTCGGACACGGCGCATTCACCGGCATTGCAATAGGCGCGTTAATCGGCGTCAATGAAGAAATTGTCGGCTTGTTGGCATTTTCAATAGTCTTCGCATTGCTGATAACGTACATAAAAAATAAATCGCACGGCGGCGCTGACACGGTTATAGGCGTATTCAGCTCGACGGCGATAGCGCTCGGCTTAATGATTATGTCGGCAGGCGGACAGTTCAATAAATTTTCAAGATTTTTAATCGGCGATTTACTTAGCATTACTCAGGAAGATTTAATTCACTTGGCGGCAGTATTCGTCGCGGTTTTAATTTTATGGGCGTTGCTTTTCAACCGGCTTTTAATTTCGTCGGTAAACAAAACGCTGGCGCGAAGTCGCGGCATAAATACGCACGTGGTAGAATCAATTTTCGCCGTAATGCTGGCGGTCGTCGTAGCACTTAGTATTCAATGGGTCGGCATTTTGATAATCAATGCGTTGTTGGTACTTCCTGCGGCGGCGGCGCGTAACGTCACCAATTCAGTTAAGCCGTACCATATTTTAAGCGTGGCGGCAGCGTTAAGCTCCGGCATTGTCGGATTGCTTTTGGCGTATGAATTAAATTCAGCGGCAGGCTCAACTATCGTAGTCTGCGCGGCGGTGATTTACTTCGTGACATTATTTTTAAAGCCGCGTTTTGTGAAGTAATAAATTTGGAAGTTTTGTTAAGTAGTAAATTTTGAAGTGGAGGAATTTTTTATGAATGTAATTGAAACGAATTTGAAAGACGTAGTTATCGTGGAACCGCAGGTTTTCGGCGATTCGCGCGGCTGGTTTATGGAGAGTTGGTCAAAACAGAAGTTTGAGGCGGCGGGTTTGAATTTTGACTTCGTGCAGGATAATCAGTCGTACTCGGCGCACAAAGGCACTCTGCGCGGCTTGCATTACCAGCTTAACCCTATGGCGCAGGCAAAACTTGTACGTTGCACGCGCGGCAAACTTTTGGACGTGGCGGTTGATATTCGCCAAAACTCCCCGCAGTTTGCAAAGTGGACGGCAGTTGAACTCTCCGCAGAAAATAAACGCCAGCTTTTGATACCGCGCGGTTTTGCACACGGCTTTTTGACTTTAACCGATGATGTTGAAATTCAGTACAAGGCTGATAATTACTACGCGCCGCATTGTGACGGCAATATTAAATGGAATGATGAGCAAATCGGAATTGAGTGGCCTTTCGCGCCTACGATTTTGTCGGACAAAGATGCTAAGGCACCGTCACTCAATGAACGCATTGAACGCGGCGAATTAAATTTTTTGTTTGAATAGCTTTAATCAGTTTGATTTAGTGTGATAGCTTAAATCAGTTTGAATAGCTTAAATTAGTTTGAATTGCTTTAATCAGTCTGAATATCTTAAATTGAGAGGTACGAATTATGAAAATAATTGTAAAATGTTTTATGATGATGAATATATAAATAAAAATAAATTGAATCTTAATAATATTACAACTAAAATAAATATATCTAAAATTGGTTATAATAGAAAATTATCTGATAGTTTTAATAAAAATG
>CAMJNB010000200.1 GCA_946407175.1 uncultured Selenomonadales bacterium
TTTCGTCATATTAATTTTTCTCTGCGATATCTTCCAATTTATATAACTTTGCTTTTTTGCAAAGTTCGCGAAAAGATTTTATTGCCACGTCAACTTTTGCATTGACGAGATTTTTTCTGCCCATAATAATAAGCGCGCGGTCAGTGCGGAGATTTTCTTTGCAAAGCCGATACGTTTCACGTAAAAGCCTTTTAACGCGATTTCGGACAACTGCGCCGCCGAGTTTTTTCCCTGCGGCAAAACCGACCTTACCGTTATGGCGCTCATCATCAAGCACGTGGATAATAATATTTTTGTTGACGTAGGAGCGACCTTTTGAGTAAACGTCGTTGAAGTCCCGTTTATCGCGCAGAATTTCGCTTTTATTCAGTTCAAACATTAAAAACCCCCGCATATTAAACGAAAAAAAGGCCACGCTAAACGGTGACCTGTGCGCTTTTTTAAGCTGTAAGCACTTTTCTGCCGCGTTGACGACGCCTTTTAATGACGAGACGCCCACCTTTTGTTTTCATACGTTCACGAAAACCATGAGTTTTTTTGCGCCAACGGGTATTGGGCTGGAAAGTTCTCTTCAAACCAAACACCTCACAAATTTTATTGTTATCAATTTAAAAATAACTCAACGCATTATAGACGAGCCCGCCTTCTATGTCAAGAAAAATTGTTAGCTGTTAGCTGTTAGCCGGTAGCTGTTAGCTGGTAGCTAGTATCGATTAAATTATATCCGCTAAAAACTAAAAGCTAAAACCTAACCTCTAACCGCTTTTAATTCGTTTAATCCTTGACCAAAAAAATTTGTAATGATAAAATTACAAAAAATTTGAACTTCAACCCGTTAGGAGGCTTACACCAATGGATGAAATAAAAACCGGCGGACAAGTTTCAACCGGAACTCCCGTCAATTCGGAAGAAAAAAAACTTCGTCTGCTGATAACGGACGATTCAAGATTGCTTAGAAAAAAATTGCGCGAAGAGTTGGAAAATCTCGGTTGCGAAGTATTGGAAGCGGCAAACGGCAAAGAAGCAATAGAAATTGATATGGCAAACGATTTGGATGGCGTAATTTTGGATATCGTCATGCCGGAAGTAGGCGGCATTGAAGCGTTGCAAGTCATTCGTGAAGTCACTCCCGACGTACCCATTGTAATGCTTTCATCTGCAGGCACGCCGCAAAAACTTATGCAGACACTGAAAATGGGCGCAATAGATTTCATTCAAAAGCCTTATACCAAAGAACAAATTGCCCGCGCAGTCAAAGCCATTCGCAGAGCGCGTGAAAAAAATTTAAAAAAAGCGGCTGAAGCCGGTTCATAAAAAGGAGTGGACGCCATGAAAAGTTATGATTTCGGTCAATTCCTTTTTAATTCTTCTTTCTTCGACGAAAATCAGCTTGCCGACTTAATCGTTGCCGCAAAGAAAAAAAAGGCGACGTTGGCAGCAAAGGCGCTTTTTCTGCGTATGGTGTCACTTCCCGAACTTGCCGAATCACTTAAAAATTTGAAAGAGACTTCTGCCGATATGCCGTCCGACGACATTGCCGAGTACCTGCGTTCGCATGAAGAAGACGTTCAAGCCAAGTATGATTCGGTAATTGAAAACGTCTTGAAAAAGGGTCAACCTGCGCGGTTAAAGCGGCTGAAAGAATCGTCCTCAATTTGGCTTATTCAAGAATTAATCGACGGCGGCACGGTAAGCATTGAAGAGCTTGAAAAACTTTTCGACGAATATCACAAGCTGGAAATGTCGCCGATTGATACGGCATTCGCCGCACGTTATGATTCATTGCCGCCTGAACAGCAACCGGATTATCCTTTCGCAGTGGAAGTTGTAAAAGCTTTTCACGAATTTGCGTCAGAATCCTTCGGTTCCACGATAATCTTACTGCCTTCAACCGACTACGCGCAAGAAAAATTGTACGGCGCTACGGTTAAAGTCAAAGGCAAAATTCCGGTTATAACGGGACTTTTTGCAACGGAGCCGGTGTTTACACAATTTGCGAAAAACTATAACCACCTTGCAGAAAATCTTGACGACGCTTACGACGTTGTTTCAGAGTTTTTCAATATCTACGCCGGACATTTAACCATTCAAATGGTCGCCACGTTAGGCACGGAAGAGGAACCGGAAACGCCGCGTTACGGTGAGGCAGAAGATCTTTTTACCGGCATAAAAATGCTTTCCGATTGGGGAGAATTTTATTTCTACGTCGGCAAGGAAGAATATTTTAAACAGGAACTTAACAAACAGCCGGACGATATCACTATGTTAGGCGACTTGAGTCAATTCGGTTTGGCGGACTTCGATGATGACTTCGACGAAAAATTTAAAGACCCGTTCGACTTTTAAAATGCCTTTACAAATCCTGCGTGAGTTTAACCGTAAATAAAAATTTCAGTTGCTTTTTTCAGCTATATTGTGTAAAATGAAAAATAACTGAATAAAAACTGAATAAAAACTTTAAAACGCTTTTAAAAGTGTGCGGGTTAATGTGAAAAACGTTAATTTTATACGGACAAGCTCATAAAGGATGTGTGGATTATGGCAGGAAAAATGAGGAATTGTCAGCGTTGCGGCAAGCTTTTCATGCAACAGAACAGGGAAAAAATTTGTCGTGATTGTCGCGACGCGGAAGTTGAAATGGAAAATAAGGTAATGGACTTTGTCCGCTCAAATCCCGAATGCAAAGTACCCGATATCGTCGAAGGTACGGGCGCGGAAGAAGCGCTTGTCGTACGAATGATTGAAGAGGGGCGCTTTGAACAGACGAATTTGAAAAGTTACCATCCGTGCAAAAAATGTGGCAAGGAAATTCTTACGGGACAGTACTGCGAGGCGTGCTTGAGTTCAATGCAGGAAAATTTGCAAAGTGTACATGCGCGAATTGCCACGTCAAGCGCCGCCGCTACCGCCGCGAAAGGTAAGGGTATGCACTCCAAAAATTTGGGAAAAACCGGCAAGAAGTAAAGCTACATATGGAAATATTATGTAGAGTACGGCTTGAAACAGTAATTCTTGACAATGCAGTTACGGTGTTGTAAAATGCTCAAAGTGTCATTAGGCAAGGACGTTAGTACGCAGTTCCATTTTGACGAGTCGGCAGAAAAATTTTTTGACGAAACCTTCAGAGACGATGAATTTTTTTCGGACGATGAAAAGTTTGTCGGAAAAATTGAAATTGACGGCGAAATTGTAAATGACGGCGTGTCCATGATTATTCGCGGAAAGATTAATTGTCGCAAGAAATTTGTTTGTGACAGGTGTTTAACTTCGGCAGAAGAAAATCAAGTTCATGAATTTGATGAAGAAGTTGACAAGGCGGAAATTGTGGACGGAATATTGGATATTACGGAACTTGTGAAAGATACGCTCATTGCCGCACAACCGATTCAAAATCTTTGTAAAGCAGACTGCAGGGGACTTTGTCCTACTTGCGGAAAAAATTTAAATGACGGCGAATGTGAATGTAATAAGACGAAAATCGATCCGCGTCTTGCGCCGATGTTAAAATTTAAGGGTATCGACGGTTTTTAGTACAGCCTTCTTACAAGCTGGAAGCTGAAAGCCGAAAGCTGAATAAGGAGGTGTGTTTTTTTGGCAGCACCGAAAAGGAAGTTGAGTAAATCCAGACGAGACAGAAGACGTGCGAATTGGAAATTAGAAGCACCGAACTATGTAAAATGTCCGAGATGCCACGAGCCTAAACTCCCGCACCATGTGTGTCTGGAATGCGGTTACTATGACGGAAAAGCAGTTATTGAGACAGCTTAAGGACAACAAATTTTTTGGGCAGGCATAAAAAACCTGCCCGTTTTTTTTAACAGGAATTAGGGATTTATTCGTAATGGAGCCGAAAAAGTGAAAATTGCAGTTGACGCAATGGGCGGCGATAATGCCCCTGAAGAAATTGTTAAAGGCGCCGTCGAAGCGGCAAAGAATCATTCCTGCGAAATTGTTTTAGTTGGCGATGAGAAAAGGATTCACGAAATTTTAAA
>CAMJNB010000201.1 GCA_946407175.1 uncultured Selenomonadales bacterium
CGCGCTATCCCGTCTGCAATGAGGACAAAGATCACATTATCGGCTTTTTGCACGTTAAAGATTTAATTACGCGCAGACTTTCTTTTACCAAGCAGTTCAATCCGAATTTGAGCAAGCTGGCGCGAAAAGTTTTTTTCGTGCCGGAAAGTATGAACGTCAGCGTACTTTTGAAAATGATGCAAAAAAACCGCCTGCAACTTGCGATTGTTGTAGACGAATACGGCGGCACGGCGGGTATGGTGACGATTGAAGATATTATCGAAGAAATTGTTGGAGACATTCAAGATGAGTTTGACGAAGGCGAACGCTCCGAAGTTGAAAAGCGTGCAGATAATCTGTACTCCATTGACGCTATGTTTTCGCTGGAGGATTTGGACGACGAATTTGGCATTGAGATTGAAGATGAGGACGTTGACACGGTAGGCGGCTGGCTTTCTGACAGAATCGGCGGTGAACCGCGCGTCGGGCAAAGTGAATCTTTTGAAGGCAATACATTTTTTGTAGAGGAAGTCGACGGCGTGAGAATTACACGTGTTTTGATTCGGCTTGCAAAAAAAAATGTTGATGATTAGCTTTCACCTAACCCCTAGCCCCTAGCCCCTAACTCCTAACCCCTAACATGGAGATGACATTGTGGCACTAAATTTTTTCAAAGAAGATTTCAGCGAAGTTGTCGGCGCGTACTTTGACGGCGAAAAAATTTACCTTGCACGCCGCATTAATGATACCGTTGAAAATATCGACGCAAACTTTTCAATCAGTCACGAAGAGGACGTCTCGGAGATTGAACAGCTTGCCGAAAAAATTTTTATGCTCTGTTCACAGCGCGGCTGGAAAACTTCAAAAACCGGATTTTGTCTGCGCGAAGGTGCGGCAACAACTTTTCGGACGCAATTTTCCGGCATACCTGCAAACGAAATTGAAAGCGCGGTAAAAACGTGGGCAAAATCTCAAGTCGGTAAAAATTCTATATATGACTCAATTCAGTATGACGAAGAAATTTGGATGGAGGCAATTTTAAAATCTACGGCGGAAGAATACGTCACGGCGTGGCGAAAAAATTCCATGACACTCTGCGCGTTGACCGTTATGCCTACAGAATTTAACGAGCCGATTTCATTAATAAAGCCTTCAACTTTTGCCGAATTTGTCGCGGAAGTCGTTGCAACAAAAAAAGCGCCTAACCTGCTTTCAGAACAGTTAAGCGCTTGGAACTACAAAAAAATTTCCGCAACTATCGCGGCATTATTTTTTTGCGCATTTTTATTTACCTTTGCCAAAATTTCCTACGAATACCACAACGCCGCCGCGCAGGTTGAAGACATTCAAGCCGCTTTAAACCGGCATTCCGACGAATTGGAAATGAAAAAAGTTGCCGATGAAAATATTGCCGCGATGAAGAAAATAAATTCACTTTGTGCCGCGCAGATTAATTCCCTGCCGCAATTAAACGCGCTTGTCAAACTTGGTATGATTGCGGACGGAAAAACGCGCCTGACTAAGCTGAAAACTGCCGCCGGTGATATTGAGTTGGAAGGCGTCGCAGAAAATACCGATGACATAAAAAATTACGTCAACCGCCTGAAAACCATAACGCCGCACGTAAAGCAGGGCAATTTCTCTTCGGCGGACGGCGTCACGAATTTTACTCTTAACTTGACGCTGAAAAAATAGTGCCGGTAATTTTTACAACTCATTTTAATTTTAACAAGTCAGTTTGAAAGAGACCAGTTAAAATTTTCAGTCAACGTGTTAAATGACGTGAAGTAGTCGCCTTCCTGCGCGGCGCGGTTGAGTTTTCTTTCCGTGTCTTCGTCCAAATTAATGTCTTCTTCCGCGCAGAAGTCAACCAGCCGATTATAAAAAATGTTGTAACGATTTTCATAAAGAAGGTGAATCAAGTACTTAAACAGACCTATTTGCAGTGGCGAAAGTGTTTCAAACTGCACAGAGTTAAAATCTACGCAAGCCTGCCGCTCAATGTCATTTAAATTGCACTTCGACCAATCCGTAATTTTATCCGCATTGTAAAAATTTTCGTCAATGTTTGTATTTGAAATTTCAGCCATCGTGATATTGCGCATAACCTGCACGAATGGCAAGTCGGCGTAGCTTGTGACAGCCGCGTTGCAAATTTCGCGTTCCCTGCCGGTTAAATCGCCGCAAGGATTGTATTCTTTTTTATTCATAAAAATTTTCTCCTAAAAGCTAAAAGCTAAATACCCATGATTCAGCGGACCGTTGCCTTGCCCTAAATTTAAATCCGCCATAAGCGCGCCTGTCAAATATTTTTTCGCCGCACTTACCGCGTCACTCAAACTAAATCCCTTCGCCAAATTTGACGCGATAGCCGAACTCAAAGTACAGCCGGTGCCATGCGTATTTTTCGTGTCAATTTTTTTGCCGGTGAACCATTTCAAGCCGTCTTCGTCGCAAAGTAAGTCGTTGGCGTCATTCAAACCGTGTCCGCCCTTAGCAAGTACCGCGCATTGGTAATGGATAAAAACTTCCGCCGCGCAGTTTTCAATTTCCTCCGGTTTGGAAATTTTTTCCTCACATATAATTTCAAGTTCCGGCAAATTCGGCGTAATAATTTTTGCAAGGGGAAAAAGTTTTTCTTTCAGCGTAGAAATTGCGTCGTCGTCAATCAACTTCGCGCCGGACGTTGCCACCATTACCGGATCCACTACTACATTTTCGGCGTGGTAAAATGTCAATTTCTGCGCGATGACTTCAATTAATTCGGCGGAAGATACCATGCCGATTTTAACTGCGGCAGGTTCAATGTCTTCAAAAACTGCGTCGAGTTGCTCTGCCAAAAATTTCGGCGTGACGTTCATAACTGCGCGGACGCCTAATGTATTTTGTGCGGTTAATGCGGTTATTGCGCTCATTGCATAGACGCCGTTTGCAAGCATGGTTTTAATGTCGGCTTGAATACCGGCTCCGCCTGAACTGTCCGATCCGGCTATTGTCAACACGGCTTTTATTTCCATTTACATTTCTCCTCTAAAATTTACTATTCACTATTCTCTACTTATTAACATTTCTTTCAAATAAAATTTTTTCCTTCCAAAAATTTTTCAGATTAAATTTATTGACGCCCTAAATTTTTGGTGATATATTATACCAGTCTTTAAAGAATCTTTAGAGAAGAATTAGTCCGATTTAGGACTTCTCCACCTTCGGGCGGAACTGACGACTCTTAACCAGCAGAGTTAAAAATCCCTTCGGGGAAAAGGAAAATGCGGCGTGTTGGCTACGGCTAATGCGCCGTATTTTGCAAGGAGATGAATTTATTTTGGAAGAAATAAAATTTGATGAATTGATAAAAATTATTCAAGAAGACGCTAAAAATAAATCACCTAAATATTATTTGAAAGTTATCCCTAAGAAAAGCGGCGGCATTAGGCTTATTTCTATTCCCGATGATTTTACTTTGAAAGTTCAAAAATATATTTTGCAAGCTTTGAATTTGTTGAATCTTGAAATTTCTGACGCGGCGAAGGCTTTTAAAGAAGGCACGTCTATTCTTGATAATGCTAAGGCGCATGTAGGCAACAAGTACGTGATTCGTTACGATCTGCGCGATTTTTTTGATACCGTTTTTGTCGGCAGGGTTAAGGCTGAATTGGAAAAACGAAATGTACCGCCGCAATTTATAAAAATAATTTCTAAATGGTGTATTCATAGAGGACATATACCGCAGGGCGCTCCGACAAGCCCTTTGCTATCAAATTTGGTCTGTGCCAATTTGGATAAAAGATTTATGAACCTTGCCAAAAAACTCGGCGCCGCTTATACCCGCTACGCTGACGACATCATAATCAGCGGTGACAAAAATGTTTTGATAAATCAATCCGTTTTCAAAAGAATCATTCGCACGGAACATTTTTTTATAAATTACCAAAAAATTTGGATTTCAGTAATTGATGCCGCTGAAACTTGGACTGATAATCCCGACGCAAAATTTTTTT
>CAMJNB010000202.1 GCA_946407175.1 uncultured Selenomonadales bacterium
GAACTTAATCAAAAGGCGCGTCCCGAATTGAAAAGATATCTTGATGACATTTCGGACTACGACACAATTTTTTTGGGCTACCCCTGCTGGTACGGCGTTGAGCCAATGGCAGTTGCAACATTTCTTGAACACTACGATTTCAGCGGCAAGAAAATTATTCTCTTCACGACGCACGAAGGCAGCGGCTTTGGCGGCAGTGTCAGCTACACGAAAAAACTTTGTCCCACTGCCAATGTCATACAAGGCATTTCAATTCACGGTTCACGCGTGGCAAATTGCGAGTCGGAAATTGCAATGTGGCTTGACAGTTTGGTTGAATCTCTTTAAGATAAAAAAATCTTTAGAAAGGGTGCTAAAATGAACTTTACGCGAAGACGTTTTGTAAAGTTGGCGGGAACTGCGGCAGTAAGCGCGGGATTTTTGGGACTTGCGGGACTTACTACAGGTTGCGGCGAGGCTAAATCTGCGGCGGTTAAAAATGAGACGTTGAAAGAATCAGCGGACGCGGCAGAAAATTATTCCGGCGAAAAAGCTAAAGTCTACTTCACGAAAAAAATTGACGCCGACCATTTGATTAAGCTTTACAATTTGGTAAACGAAGATATCAGCGGCAAAGTTGCCATTAAACTTCACAGCGGCGAACCGCACGGACCGAATATAATTCCTCCGGCAATGGTTAAGCCCTTTCAAGCGCAAATTCCAAATTCCACGATTATCGAGGCAAATACGGCTTACGGTGGCGCACGAGGTACTACTGCGCGGCATCGTGACACGTTGAAGACTAACGGCTGGGATTTTTCGCCCATTGACATTATCGACGAGGAAGGCGACGTGAATTTCCCCGTAAACGGCGGCTTACATTTGAAAGAAGTTGCTATGGGCAGTCACCTTGCCAATTATGATTCGCTGGTAGTCTTAACCCATTTCAAAGGTCATGGAATGGGCGGATTCGGCGGCAGTTTGAAAAATATTGCGATAGGTTGCGCGTCCGGTGCGAAAGGCAAGTTGCAAGTGCACGGCGTACCGCTGTACGGCAAATGGATTTTGGAAGAACCGCTTATGGAGCTTATGGCGGACAGCGGCAAGGCGATTTGCGATCACTTCGGCAAGCATATCACTTTCATTAATGTAATGCGTCGTATGAGTGTGGATTGTGACTGCGCGGGAACTTCTGCCGCTGAACCTACAATGAAGGATATCGGTATTCTTGCGTCGAAAGATATTTTGGCGATTGACCAAGCGTGCGTCGATTTGGTTTACGCCGCGCCGGACAGTAAAGACCTGCGTGAGAGAATTGAAAGTCGTAAGGGTCTGCGTCAACTTTCGGCAATGGAAGAATTGAAAATGGGCAATAAGCACTACGAATTAATTACGGTGGATTAATTACTATCGATCTATCGATCTATCAACTATCGATCTAAAAGGACGGTGAAAAGTTTGTACACGAAAAAAATTTATTTCAGCGGCGGCAATTTTAACGAATTGAAAAAAATCTTCGTAGACTTGCCAGGCGTCGTCAACGTGACTTTCGGCACTATAAGCGCGTCAAACGTTTCAAGTTACGCCAACCCTGAGCCGCGTGACATAGAAAATGTTTTCGGCGTCGAAGTTGAATTTAATCCCAAGAAAAATGATATCTCAACTTTGACAGACGAACTTTTTGCCGCAGTCAGCCCCTACGCTGATAATAATTCCGGCGTCTACTACACAATGGGCGAGGACGCGCCGCAAGTCGAACTGCATATGAATTTCATTGCCAATCGCGGCAAAGAGTCTGTAGGTTCAAACGCCGCTATCACGATTAACGATCCAAACAGTAATCCCAAGCGCGCGCGTAAATGTTTCGCCGTATTCGGACGCTTGAAAAGTTTTACAAAGTACGCTGAATAATAAGCTGACATAAAAATTAAAAGTCCCTCAACTAATTTTAATCGAGGGATTTTTTTTATTTAGACGGACGTGTCACTTTGTCCAATCTTGCACCGTTTCTAAAATTATGTCTGCAATTTCCTGATGTTTCTGCTGATATGTGTGTCCGGTCTTTTCAATGAAGATTAATTTATTTTCAGCCGCCGTCTTCATATGCGCGTTGATATTTTTCAAAAATTTGGCGGAGTCGCCGCAGGTAAAATTGTCGTAAGTGCCGATAACCATTGCGCCGTTATGCGTGATACTTTCAACCTGCGAAAAGTCGCCGTCAACTTCGGTGTGGACATTGTTCAGCGTGTCGGACAGCCAATCGTACGCGGTATTGGCGGTACATTCCACCCAGCCCATGAAGTAAAACGGCAACATTTTATCGCCTTGACCGTAGCGGACCATGCGGCGGACAATTTCCTTTTCATCTTCCGTGACGTTTTTTATCATGTAGGTTAAATTCGCGGGACTTAGGAAAAAGAAATGCTCCGGTCTCTTTTCGTCGTGGTGCCGCGAAAGGTAGTAAATAACTTTGTTGGCGCCGAGTGAATGTCCCGCCAAAATTATATGTTTGTAGCCGCTCTTCTCCGCAAATTTTAAATAAGCGTCAATATCCTCATCGGTGTAGGAAAATCTTTCGTTCCATGAGCCGATAATTTCATCTTCGCCGGTACGCGCGTTGTAGGTTTGAATTTGTCCGAAGGCGTCATTGGTCTGCGCGTAGACAAAATCAATTCCGTGACTGCTTAACGTTTCACCGATGTTAAAGTAAAACGGGTTTGAATAAAAATTGCCGTGAATGCCGGTTATCGCAATTACAACGGTGTCAGCCGCAGTTTTTTCCGAATCAAAAATTACGCCGTTCAAAACCGTGCCGCGTTTAGTTGCCCCTTCTAATGCTTTCATTTAGTTATGCTCCATTTCCAAATTCGTCTTAATGAACCAGCCGTGATGTACTTGATCCGTGACAATTTCCTTGCTGTCGATAAGCGGCGCGATAAATTTTTCCACTTCGTCCAAATTTTCAAAGTCAAACGCCTCACGAATTTCAATCGGCGAAATTACGGGGTGACTTTTCAACAAGTCGCGCAGATTGTTCAAAGTGCGTTCAAAATTTTTCGGCTTAATGCCGCCGTCAGTCAGCTTGTCAATCAGTTGCACGAAGGCGTTGTAGCCGAGCAATTCTTGAAACAGAGCGCCCTTGCCTTCGTACTCAACCAAGTACGCGGGAAGTGAATGTATGCCTAACTTCTGCGCGAATCGTAAATCTTTTTCCAACTCGTCCATTGAATCCGTTTTGAAATGCTGTAAAAATTTTTCTTCGTCAATGCCGGTCTTGCGTACCACTTTTAAAATTTCTTCAAGGTGCGTCGTAGGTCTGCAGTCAACTATCGTGGCGTAGCGCAAATTGTACAAAAGTAAATCCGCCTTCGCCGCGTTGATAAGTTGAGCCGCCTTGTACGCCAAATTCAGCGGCAAGGAAGAAGTGTGGCGCGTTGAAAAAAGTTGAAAGCCTTCCATACATATCGGCATTTGCATTATGCCTTCTTCGGTTTTATAAATTTCAGCCAGCCGCCTGTTGTAATTTTCCAGCGCAAATTCTCTGCTGACTTCTAAATCTGCGGGGTCGACAAAATCATAGACGTTTTTTAACCAGCACACACATATTGTATTTAAAGTGAATATTTTCGCCGAAATGCGTCTCCAACTTTCTGAAAAATCGGTTCGCATTCGTACGACAGCCCCATCATTGGATCGGTGAAAGTCGTTATTGTAACTTTGTTCATTTACTGCACCTAGTCAAAAATTTCACCGTTCACGCCGAAGGCAACTATATCTTCAAATTTTATGTAAACATTTTGCGGCGGAATTTTTAAAACTGCGCTGAAAATATTCGTAATGTCCTTTGAAAAATTTGCGTAGCCGATATGATTTGTATTGCCGAAAACTTTTACCTCAATGTAGGCAACCGGTTCATTCTTCGTGCCGCGCAGATAAAGTTTGCAGTTGTCTTGAAACTCGGCAAGGATATATTCTTCGCCGTAGCCGAAATTTTT
>CAMJNB010000203.1 GCA_946407175.1 uncultured Selenomonadales bacterium
ATAAATGAACCGGGCGCCGCAGGAGCTACCAAGCCGCCGTTAAGCACTGACAATGTGAAAACGCCGGTAATGCCGCCTGCGATAACTGCAAGAATCAGTGTAGGTTTCATCAATACGTAGGGGAAGTAAATTTCATGAATACCGCCTAAGAAGTGAATGATTAATGCACCTGGCGCTGAACCTCTTGCACTGCCGACGCCGAATAACGTGTAAGCAAGCAACACGCCGGTACCGGGACCGGGATTCGATTCAATCATGAAGAAGATTGATTTGCCGACTTCTTGAACCTGTTGCATGCCGAGCGGAGTGAATACGCCGTGATTTATCGCGTTGTTGAGGAATAAGATCTTTGCCGGCTCAACCAAGATTGAAACAAGCGGTAAAAGTCCTGCGCTGACGATAGCGCCGACCGCACTGCCCAAGCCGCTTGTAACGCTTTCGACAATCGGTCCTACAATTACTACCGCCAAGCACGCCAAAATGCCGCCGATAATACCTGCAGAAAAGTTATTGACAAGCATTTCAAAGCCGCCAGGTATTGAGTCCTGCGCCGCCTCGTCAAATTTCTTAATGCAGATACCGCCCAAAGGTCCCATAATCATGGCGCCCATAAACATAGGTATATCAGTAGCAACGATAATACCTGCAGTAGCAATCGCACCGACAACGCCGCCTCGATGCTGGTAGACAACTTCGCCGCCGGTAAAGCCGATTAACAGCGGTAGCAACCATTTTGCCATAGGACCTACCATAGCGCCCAATGTTTCATTCGGTAGCCAACCTGCCGGAATGAACAGCGCCGTAATAAAGCCCCACGCAATGAACGCGCCGATATTCGGCATGACCATTGCGCTTAAGAAACGACCAAATTTTTGCATCGCCTCTTGCATGACAACCAACCTCCTTTAAGAAAGAAAGATAATTCCTCGTCGACAAAACTCAAGTATTATTTTAGTTTAAAAATTTTGTCGAACTTTCACGCACATTTTAATTGAAAATACCTGTATAAGCAAGTGAAATTTTTATGCCATGAAAAAATATTACCGACTAATTTTATATTAAGGTAGCTACTATCGGTCAAGTGATTTTTGAAAAAATTTTTTGAGTTGCAGAAAAATTTGCAGGATAAAAATTTTAATAGGCAGAAAATTTTTTTAGACAAAATGACGTGGAAAACGTTGCCACATCTAATTTATGAAATTACAATGAAATTGAAAATCTTCCGAAAATTAAGTTGACACTTTTTGAGAATTGTTGTAACATTATCAAAGCTTAAGGGTTAACAATCCAAGATTTTTTCCATAAGAGTTAGGGAGGTATTTTTAAATGGCTGTTAAAGTTGCTATCAATGGATTCGGTCGTATCGGTCGCCTTGCGTTCCGTCAAATGTTCGACGCAGAGGGTTATGAGGTTGTTGCAATCAACGATCTCACCAGCCCGAAGATGCTCGCACACCTTCTCAAGTACGATACCGCGCAGGGCGGATTCTGCGGCAAAATCGGCGAAGGCAAACACACCGTTGAAGCTAAAGAAAACTCCATCGTTGTAGACGGCAAAGAGATCATAATTTACGCGATTAAAGACGCAAAAGAAATTCCGTGGGGCAAACATGACGTTGACGTTGTACTTGAATGCACCGGTTTCTATACCAGCAAAGAAAAAGCATCCGCACACTTGGAAGCAGGCGCAAAGAAAGTCGTTATCTCGGCTCCTGCCGGTAAAGACCTCCCGACAATCGTTTACAATGTCAACCACAAAGATTTGACACCGGATGTAAAAGTAATTTCGGCGGCATCCTGCACGACGAACTGCTTGGCACCGATGGCAAAAGCTCTTAATGAACTCGCTCCGATTCAAAGCGGAATTATGGCAACGATTCACGCATACACCGGCGATCAAATGCCGCTTGACGGACCGCAACGCAAAGGCGATCTCCGCCGTAGCCGTGCAGCAGCATGCAACATTGTTCCGAACAGCACCGGCGCAGCAAAAGCTATCGGTCTCGTCATTCCCGAATTGAACGGCAAACTTATCGGCGCGGCACAGCGTGTACCTACTCCTACCGGCTCCACCACGTTGCTCTTTGCAGTTGTTAAAGGCGAAGTCACCGTAGATCAAATTAACGAAAAGATGAAAAACTCCGTAACCGAGTCCTACGGCTACTGCGATGAACAAATCGTCTCCAGCGACATTATCGGCATGAGATTCGGTTCGCTCTTCGACGCAACCCAAACTATGGTCAGCCCGATTGGCGACGGCAACACCCTCGTTCAAGTCGTTTCCTGGTACGACAATGAAAACAGCTACACCAGCCAAATGGTTCGCACTATTAAATACTTCGCGGAACTTAAGTAATTTAGCTTAGACGGCAGGTCACTGCGATTTAACGCTAAAAAATTTTGAAGACTTTAGCGGTCCGGCTCTTCTGAAATGTTGGGCCGAACCGCTTTTAGTTTGCAGACGGTTATTTATTTTTACATTGGGAGGCTTTTTAATGGATAAGAAAAATATTCGCGACATCAATTTGAAGGGTAAAAAAGTTTTCCTGCGCGTTGACTACAACGTACCGATGGACGAAAACCTTAACATCACCAATACCAAACGCATTGACGCGACTCTTGAGACGCTCAAATACCTGCTTGAAAACGGCGCCGCCGTCATTATCGGTTGCCATCTCGGCAGACCTACCGAAGCGCGTGAACCCAAATTCTCCACAAAACCCATTGCGGCGAAACTTGCCGAACAGTACGAAAAAATCGTCGGAAAGAAAATCGAAGTAAAATGGGCGGAAGATTGCATTGGCGAACCCGCTGAAAAAGCCGCCGCCGCTCTTCAACCCGGCGAAGTTCTCCTTCTTGAAAACCTTCGTTACCACAAAGAAGAGAAGAAAAATAAACCCGCGTTTGCGAAAAAACTTGCGGCATTGGCAGATATCGCCGTTAATGACGCTTTCGGCATGGCTCACCGCGCTCACGCATCCAACGTCGGTATTACCCACTTCCTTGAAACGGCGTCCGGTTTCCTCATGGAAAAAGAAATTAACTACATAGGCAAGACACTTGAAAATCCCCAACGTCCCTTCGTCGGCATTATCGGCGGCGCTAAAGTTTCTGATAAAATCGGCGTTATCAGCAACATGATTGATAAAGTTGACACGATTATTATCGGCGGCGGCATGGCTCATACCTTCGACAAGGCTAAAGGCTACGAAGTCGGTACATCCCTGCTTGAAGCTGACAAAGTTGAACTTGCAAAACAGTTGCTTGAAAAAGCGGCGGCTAAAGGCGTTAAAGTCGTACTGCCGGTTGATCTCGTTGTTGCCAATAAATTCGCGGCTGACGCTGAATATAAGACAGTTCCGGTAGATCAGTGCCCTGCTGATTGGATGGGACTTGACAGCGGCGAAAAAACTTCTCAAGAATACGTAAAGGCGCTTGAAGGTGCAAAGACAATTATTTGGAATGGACCTATGGGCGTCTTTGAATTTGACAACTTTGCAAAAGGTACGTTGGCAGTTGCTAAGGCGGTTGCAGAGGCGACGGAAAAAGGCGCTGTCTCAATCGTAGGCGGCGGCGACTCCATTGCGGCTCTCAAGAAAACCGGTCTCGACAAGAAAATTTCCCACATTTCAACCGGCGGCGGCGCAACGCTTGAATACCTTGAAGGCAAAGTTCTGCCCGGCATTGACGCGATTGACGGCGTAGGACGTACACCGATTATCGCAGGCAACTGGAAGATGAACAACACGATTAAAGAGGGTGTAGCTCTTGTCGAAGAGTTAATCCCGCTTGTAAAGAATCCGCCCTGCCGCGTCGTTGTTGCTCCTACCGCTACCGCGCTTGACGCCGTTGCTAAGGCTGTTAAAGGCACGAATATTCACGTTGCCGCGCAGAATGTTCACTGGGAACCCAAAGGCGCTTTCACGGGTGAAATTTCAACCTGCATGCTCAATGAAATCGGCGT
>CAMJNB010000204.1 GCA_946407175.1 uncultured Selenomonadales bacterium
AAACGCTTTAAATCGCAATTCCCTGAAGATTACTACGCGGACGGTCACGGAACTTTTGAAGGCGTCTTACAAGGCACGATTGACACGCCGCACTTTGACGGCAAATTTATCTCACCCGCGCTTAATTTGAACGGCGTCGACTTAACCGACGTACATGGAGAAATTGAAGTGAACGGACCGCAGATTACTTTGAATGACTTCCGCTTTAATCAAGGCGACGGCGCTTTTAAAATGGACGTGAACTTCAATTCAGTCAACAAGCACGTAAACGGTAAAGTTACATTAAAATCTGCCGACATTTCCGCGCTATTGACGCTTGCCAATAAAAAGACTCTGCCGGTTACCGGTAAGTTGGACAGCGAAATTGATTTAGGCGGTTCATTGGATAACCTCTACTCAAAAATTACCGGCAACATTACTCAAGGCACGGTTGGCGGACGTGACATTCATGACGTAGAGTTGGAGATTATTGCCGACAGAATTATTTACTTTAATAAACTGCGCGGCAAGCAGGGCGATAAGGGCGAATTTAATCTTGCAGGAACTATGGACCAACACGGCGCATTGGATTTAAATTTGACGTCTCACGACCTTGAACTTGCAATGTTCACCGGCGCGGCGGGATTGGATTTAGACGTTACCGGCACGGCGAATATCAATGCAAAAGTCGGCGGCAGGGCGTCTAATCCCGAAATGGACGCGACATTAACGGCGGAAGGCAGTGTAGGCGGCGCGACGTTTGATTTACTTCAATCCAAAGTTACGCTGAAAGATTGGGTTTTCGACGTGAAGGAGCTTTTTGTACAGCGTGAAATTGCCGGTAAACTTTACAAGGCAAGCGCGGCGGGACAAATTCCTATGCAATCGCTTTACATAGATCCCGGCGTAAATCTTGCACCGAATGAAGAGATGAACTTAAAAATCGGGCTTGACGACGCCGATTTAAGTCTGCTCCCCGTAGTCAGCACTGCGATAGATTGGGCGGCAGGTGATTTGGACGGCAACTTAACCATTACCGGCACTGCCAAGACGCCGAAGGTGAACGGGCAAATTATTTTGAATGACGGCACGGTTAAAATTAAGCATATGTCAAGCCCCGTTGAGCATATAAACATTGCCACGCTGTTTAAAGATGACAGATTCGACATTGCAAAGTTCACCGGCAATATCGGCAAGGGAAATTTTAATCTCAGCGGCGGATTTAATTTTGCAAATTTCGCATTGAACGGTTATAATTTCAACCTAAAGGCGAATGAGCTTGACATTCGCAGTGAATTTTTCACGGGACCTTTGAACGCGGAATTTACCGTAAGTGAAATTGAAGGATTCAGCGGAAAGTTGCCTAAGCTTGAGGGACATTTGGATTTAGATAAATGCACGATAAGCGTGCCGACGATTCCCGATTCAGATGACCCGTTGCCGCGAATACGTTTGGACGTTACATTAAATCTCGGCGAAAAAGTTCACCTTTACCGCTCGCATTTGTACGATATGTTTTTAACCGGCTCGGCGCGCTTTGAAGGTTCGACGCGTCACCCGATGCAGTCCGGTTTAATCAAGGTACGGCGCGGCGGCACGGTGACTTACGTGAACAGCGTCTTTGACATTAAGGAAGGCGAAGCGCATTTCAATCAGATTGACTCTTTCTTCCCGTCGATTCACTTTGCCGCCGAAAACAGAGTGGCAAAAACAACGGTCTTTCTTAACGTAGACGGTACGCTTAACAATATGACAGTCAAGCTTACTTCAAATCCCGAAATGACGGAAACAGAAATTATTCAGCTTTTGACACTGCGCGAAAATTACCAAAAGGGCGGCGATATGAAGTTAAGTTCGGCGGACATTTTGGAAATCGGCTTGCAGATGAGTGTACTCGGTGACGTAGAAGACGTGGTACGCCGCACGCTGGGCTTTGACCAATTCAGAGTGACGCGCGGCACCGGTTCAGCCTTTGATAAAAACGACACTGATAAAAATAAACGCGAAAATGAATTTAACGTATTTATTGGCAAGTACGTTACCAATAAAATTATGTTGCGATATACGCAGGGAATTACCGGCGACAGAATCAGCCGCTACGGGTTCCAATATGACATTAACGACAATATAGGGATAATTGTTGAGCGTGAAGACGGCAAAATGATTTACGGTCTTGAGGCGAAATTTACTTTCTAATTATTGAGTTAATCCCTAAA
Source organism: uncultured Selenomonadales bacterium (assembly GCA_946407175.1). Next base: position 2,196 of record CAMJNB010000204.1, read on the forward strand.
ATTACAGGAGGTCTGAAGTTTGCGAATTAAGCGAAATTTATTGAAAAAAAAGGCAGTGGCTATCGGTGCGGTAGTGATAACTTTGCCGCTTTTATTCGGGTTCAAAGCAGAAAACGGTAATGAAAACTTTGACAATAAATCTGCGGTAAGTACACTGACTTCAGACGAAACCGTTGACAAGCCTTTTGAAAATCCCAAGCCGTCAACCGAAGTTAAGCCGTCACCTGAAACAAATTCTTCAACAGAGGCTAAACCTGCAGCTGATGACAAACCTGCGGCAAGTGCTACACCTTCCGATGAAATTAAATCAGAAGAAGAAAGTAAACCGGCTACTGAAAGTAAATCGGCTGATGAAAGTAAACCTGCCGCTGAAAATGCTGACAATACATTAAAAATTCCGCGCAAAATTGAATATGATCAGCGTATGTCACAAAACGAGGCGGAGTATAGAAAATATTTAGCGCAGTTTGAAGGACGGACGGTAGTTGACGTAGACTTTGAAGGTGCAAGCGCGTCTACATTGCCTGCGGTAAAAGCCGCCGTGCTTATGCATTCCGGCGACACTTTCAGCGTGGCGGGGGCGATTCGTGACATTGACGCGATTCGTAACAGCGGCTACTTCTACGACGCTTATCAAACTTTTTCCGAAATTCCCGAAGGCGTATTGATAACCTACCACATGATGGAAAATCCCGTTGTAAAAGATATTGTTATCGAAGGCAATTCCGTTTACAAGCAAGAAGAATTGGAAAATATGATAACCACAAAACGCGGCACGATTTTGAACGGCAACGCTCTGCACGACAATATTACCGCGATTTTGGAAAAATACCACAAAGACGGCTACATTTGGATGAAGGTTGCCAATATGAACGTCACGCCGGAAGGTGTCATTCACTTAAAAATCAGTGAAGGCATTTTGGAAGGCTACAAGGTTAAAGGTAACAAGAAGACTAAAGATTTCGTCATACTGCGCGAAATGCGACAGGAACCTGGTAAACCTTTCAATGCGAATTTGGCGCGACGTTCAATGGAAAGGGTTTACAATCTCGGCTTTTTTGAGGACGTTAATGTAAAAATGACGCCGGGCATGGAGCCGGACGCGATAATTATGGAAATTAACGTTGTTGAAAGGCGTACCGGTGCATTCGGTATCGGCGCAGGTTACAACGCGTCGGAAGGGCTTGTAGGCTCAATCAGCGTAAGTGACAGAAACTTTTTGGGACGCGGTGACTCAATCGCCTTGACATTCGATAAAAGCGCTCGTGAAAGTGACTCACGCGGTTTTACATTCAGCTACCGTAAACCTTGGCTTGACAAGAAAGAAACTGCCGCGACGTTGCGCATTTTCAATCGTACCTATCAATACTACGACTACGACACGCAAGGCGACTTGAAAGAAAGGTATATGCGCAAATATGTCGGCGGCGAAATTACCTTAAGCAGACCTTTCAGCGAGTATTCGACAAACTACATTACGTTACGCCAGCGCAAAGATAAATATGTTCGTCACGTTTCAAGCGGTAACGCAGGCGACAGAAGCGGAATTGAAGGCGAAGCGTGGCGCAATGCGAATTTCGGTACCACGCGTAGCATTGAATGGCAACACGTAACCGATACGCGCGATAATATTTACAATCCAACTAAAGGCGGCAGGGTGTCGATTGACTTGGAATTGGGCGGAATTTTAGGCGGCGACTTCAAATTTCAAAAACTTTCCCTTGACCATCAGCAATTCATTAAAGCCGGTGAACACGATCAAG
>CAMJNB010000205.1 GCA_946407175.1 uncultured Selenomonadales bacterium
TTTGATCTTCGGTATTTTTTGGGGCATAACTCTTTCCGTCATTGCTGAAACCGTCGGCGTCACGATAAGCTTTTTACTGCTTAGATTTTTTTTCCGTGACAGCGCTGAGAAAATTATAGCGAAAAGTAAATTTTTAAGCTCCGCCGATAAGTACAGCTCTGAAAAAGGTTTTGTCGTAATGCTCATTGCGCGAATGGTACCGTACGTGCCGAGCGGAATTTTAAACGCCGTCGGTGCTCTTAGTGCGTTGAATCTGCGCGACTACTTTTTAGCGTCACTTATCGGCAAATTTCCTTCAACCGGCATTGAAGCGATTATCGGTCACGATATGATTGTCGGCGAAGAGGATAAAACGCGAATCGTAATTGTAATAATTTTCGCCGTGATTTTAATTGCATTCGCATGGTGGTACGAAAAGCGCGGACATAAATTATAAGGCGTGAACATAAACTTTAAGCCGGACAATAAGACGCGGGAATAAATTTTTTTCGGCAGTTGCAAATTTTTTTTTCTTGTGATAATATTCAAATATGTTATCAGGAAATCAAATGTCATCCATAAAATAACACGAAAAAACCCCCGAGTTCCGATCGGGGGTTTTGCGCGTTTTGGGTGTAACGCTGTCAAATTTTTGTTTGAGAAAAAATAAAAAAAATACGATTTTGCTATTGTAAATTTCTATGAAGATAAAAATATGGAGAGTGAGTATTTTGAGAAATTTTTTAATCGCGATATTGATTTCATTGGCATTGTTAAACATCAGTACGTCGAAGGCAAATGCGGCGGAGGTGTATGATGTCATTTTTCAAGAAATAAGCATTTATAATCAAAATGCGCAGGAAAGTTCATGGATCGCGGCGGCAATTATGTACGCGGCTGATACTTACGAAGTACACCCGCTGTTGATAACGGCATTAATGGAGGTGGAAAGCAGATTTAATTTTAAAGCCATAAGTCCCGCCGGCGCCATAGGCTTAATGCAGATAATGCCGGAAACGGCAAAAACGATTGGCGTAAATCCTTACAAGCCTTTGGAAAATATTATGGGTGGTACGATTTACTTAAAAAATCAGCTGAACCGATTTTCAGGTTACGGACAAAATTCTTTGACTTACGCGCTGGCAGCATACAATGCCGGTCCCCAAGCCGTAATAGATGCAGGCGGTGTACCGAATTTGTCTGAAACTAAAAATTATGTGGTATATGTAACTGACAACTATAGAAAGTTACTTAAACGAGTTTCATGACAATAAAAAAATCACCGCTCATTTCAGATACGGCGACAAAATTTTTATCAAAGGTTGACAAATTATTTAGCAGAGTGTATCATTCATAAATCAGAGCGATGCAGGGGTATCGCCAAGTTGGTAAGGCACGGGATTCTGAATCCCGCATGCGTTGGTTCGAGTCCAGCTACCCCTGCCATTTTTTTTGCCCTGAATTAAATTTTTAGCTGAATGATTTTTTTACGAAATTAAATTTCAGCTGAAATTTTAACTGAATTAATTTTTGACTTTGAAAGAAATATCGGATTCAAACATTCTGTTCCACGGAAAGGTTACCTTAAAGCCGCCGTCAAAATTCACGTTGTCCAAATTCTGCGCGGCGAAATTCTGAATTAATGTGCGGCATTGTTCGGCGGCAAAGTTACGTTCGTCGTTAAGCGCAAAGAAAAAGCCTTCGCGTCCGCGTTGACGCAACTGCGCTTTAACCATTCCGCGAACATTGGCTTGATAAGCCCAATCGTCAATATAGCGCGTCAAGAGGAGTTGTCTTTTATCGGACAACTTCATTTTTTTTGCCAAAATTCCCGAACTCAACGCAAAGCCCAATGCATTAGTCGGCGTATTCCATGCAGCGTAGGCGTGAAGTTTGAAAAGTAAATCGTTGCGCTTAAGGTGTTGCATAAGCGCGTTGTCGGATCCGTTGGCAAAGGCAATGTCGGCAATAACTACGGGGCGTCCGCCGTTTACGTAATTTTTCACGGTATTTACAAAATAATTTGTACCGTCGCGGTCACTGCCGTTGTTGAGTGAACTTGCCGCCTCGTAAGTGATGCCGTTGGGATTTGTGTTCACTGCGAAAATAAAATCTGCGCGGGAAGGGTCATTAATGCGACGCGAACCGGTAGCTACAATTTCTTCGTTAATGGTCTTGTCAATATTTTCATCGGAGTAGGAAGGGATAATGTTCGGACCGGCGCCTAAATTGTAGCTGACAAAAATTGTCGGCGAAGTTTTTGTAAGGTCATTAACCGCACGCGCCAATGCCATTAAACCTACCTCGTCAATGCCGGCAATGGTTTGATAGCGGCGTTGGTCAATGGTCTTGCCGTAGTGTTGCAAGTTCCTGCCTTCCATATGCGTTTGAGAATACGGCGCATTGTCGTCACGTCCGAGTAAAAGGCAGTCAAACATACTTGTACGCGCCATGTCGATTAACTTTTGATTAGCCTCAAAATTTTTTCCGCGTCTGCTAAGCCAGTCCGTCAACGCCCTTTCCGGTATTAAGTGCGTGAGAAAATGAAACTCCCTTTCTTCGCGCTCTGTTAAACCTGCCAGTTCGCGCTTGTCGACAAGTGACGTGTAGCGAAAAATATTAGTGCCGTAATTTCTGTAGTAGTCCGGCTCCTCATACCCCGACGCCTCACCTGTTCTCGGCGTACGCATGACCGAGCCGAAGACGTAAATAGGCAAGTCTTTATGCTTTTCGCAAAATTCGCGGAAAAGTTCCGCCCGCTCCAATACAAGCTGCTTGCCGTAGTAATGTTTACGCGAACCTACCAAACTGCCGTACAGCATTGAGTCGGAAGAAATGACGGCGGCTTTAATGTCCTTATCAAAATTTTTGTCCAGCCAATCCCAAAGTTTATCGGGGTGTCCCAAATCTTCACGATTGCCCAAAAGTTCCTGCGGCGGCATAATGACTTGATAACCTGCGCGTTCAACAACTTCAACTGTCTGCTGATTTACCACAGGTCTGTTGTCGTGCGGTATGTACAGAATTTTATCTGTTTCAGACTTTGCCTTTGTTTCGCCTGTCGAAGGTACGGCGGAGAAAAATGCGGTAATGAAAATTAAAATGAATGCATAAAAAAAAGTTTTTACCTTCAAAGTTTGTGTTCACCTCTCTTAAAATTTAAAACAGTTATTTAGCGGCAAATCGGTGCGCAACCTTTACGGCGCGGCGTCACCTCCTTTTTAGCTGGTAGCTCATAGCTTGTAGCGGAGCGGCTAACGGCTATTCAAAATTTTTTACTCGTAATGCCCCTTGCAAGAAATGACGTGAATTACTTCAGTATCGACATTATAAATGAAACGGTGTTCATCTGTAATTCGGCGCGACCAAGCATCGACATGTTTTAAACGCTCCAGCTTGCCGATACCTTTTGCCGCGCCGTTTCTGTCAATGTCTTTGATTAAAGTGTAAATTTTATCTACAATCTTTTTATCGTTATGCATCCAGTAAATAAGTTGAGATAAAGCAAGAACATCAAATTCTACCTTACACATTTATCAGCCGCTCCAATTCTTCAAAAGTAAATGTTACGCCTTTTCCCGCCTTTATATTCTCAATACTTCTTGAAATTTCAGCAAGATATTTCGCGTTTCGCGCCGCCTTGTCCAAGTCAATTTCTTTGCCTTCGTCAACCATATCACAAATTTCAAGCGCAAAATATTTAAATTCGTCAAAAGTTTTCAAGTCAAAGCGCTTTTCTAAAGTTTTCTCATCAAAATCATTTTCGATATCAGAAATTTTTGTCGCGTCCATCATTTGAAAAACCTCCCTTTAGCTTTTAGCCTGTAACCTTTAATTCTTAATTCTTAATTAATTACGTATTACGAATTACGCATAAAAAAAAGAGTAGGTGGTATTTTCTACTCCCTACTCTCAATTTCCTTTTTTCAGATTATTGCCGCTATCTAAAATATTTTTGGCAAA
>CAMJNB010000206.1 GCA_946407175.1 uncultured Selenomonadales bacterium
CGTAATTTCTGCGTGTGAAACAATGGTAAGCCCTTGCACGGAGCGCGATACCAGCTTTTTAAAGTAGAGACGTACTGCGGGACTTGTCAACACGACGGCGCCGTAACCCATATTCGCCAACTTGTTAAGTTCATTTTCAAGCGACGCCAACATTTTGCGCATTGAATCGGGATCCAAATTGACGTAGGAGCCGTGATCCGTACGCTGTACGCCGCCCGCAATTCTATTTTCAAGCGCAGGGTCAAGCGTAATGCACGGCAAAACATTTCCGCCTTGCACAACCTGCGCGGTAATTTGTCTTGACATCGCGTGGCGTACGTATTCCGTGAGAATTTCTGTATCCTTCGTAGCCTTTGAATAATCCGATAAAACTTCCAAAATCGTACCCATATCGCGAATGGAAATGCGTTCTTCCAAAAGATTTGCCAACACCTTTTGAATTTCGCCGACGCCCATAAGGTCCGGTACAACCTCGTTGACAAGCGCGGAGTTTGTTTTCGCCAAATTGTCCAAAAGGTTTTGTGTTTCTTGACGACCGAGAATTTCAGCCGCGTGTTGCTTAATAACTTCAGTTAAATGCGTCGCCAAAACCGAAACAGCGTCAACTACCGTGTAGCCGTTCAATTCCGCCTGTTCGCGTTCACTTTCCGGAATCCAAATTGCCGGTAAACCGAATGCAGGTTCAACCGTCGCGGTACCCGGTACCTCTTCAAAAACCGTACCCGAGTTCATTGCCAAGAAGTGGTCAAGCATAAGTTCACCGCGTGCAATTTCCATACCCTTAAGCTTGATAACATAAGCACTCGGCTTAATCTGAATGTTATCGCGAATACGAATTGTAGGTACAACCAAACCCATTTCAATCGCGCATTGCCGGCGAATCATAACAATTCGGTCAAGCAAGTCGCCGCCTTGTCCCGTATCAACCAGCGGGATAAGCGCGTAACCTATCTCAAGCTCCATAGGGTCAACCTGCAACAGTGACACGATATTTTCAGGCTTAGTTGCCTCTGTACGCGCCTTAACTTCTTTAGCCTCTTCCTGTACCTCTTCGGTAATAACATTTTTCCTGCGGAGATTGTAGCCGACAAACGCGCAAAGACAGGCAAGAGTGAAAAAGGGAATGCCCGGCAGACCCGGTACAAGTGACATTGCCGTTAAGACGCCGGCAGTTATCAAATAAATTCTTTCATTGCGTATAAGTTGCTTGACAAGGTCATTGCCTAAATCGCCTTCCGACGCCGCACGTGTTACGATTAAGCCGGTCGCAGTGGAAATTAACAGCGCGGGAATTTGGCTGACGAGACCTTCACCGACGGTTAAAAGCGTGTACGTTTGAAGAGCCTCAACCGCAGCCATGTCACGTTGCACCATACCGATGACAAAACCGCCGCCTATGTTAATAAGCATTATGATAATTGCGGCTATCGCGTCACCTTTTACGAACTTCGACGCACCGTCCATAGCGCCGAAGAAGTCAGCCTCACGTTGAATTTTTTCACGCCGTACTTTTGCTTCAGCGTCATTTATCGCACCCTGATTCAAGTCCGCATCAATCGCCATTTGTTTACCTGGCATGGCGTCCAATGTGAAACGCGCAGATACTTCAGCGACACGCTCGGAGCCTTTTGTTATGACGATAAAATTTATTATGACAAGGATTATAAACATTATGAAACCGACGACGGGATTACCGCCGACGACGAAGTTGCCGAATGCCGTTATGACTTCGCCGGCGTAACCGTTCAGCAAGATTAATCGCGTCGAGGAAATATTCAGCGCCAATCTGAAAAGCGTCGTCACCAGCAGTAGGGAAGGGAATACCGATAAATCCAGCGCCTCTTCGTTGTAAATCGCGCTCATTATTACGACGATTGCAATGGTTATGTTAAAGCAGATTAAAACGTCCAATAGCGCGGTTGGTAACGGGATAATCATCATTATGACTATCATGACAAGCGTCACCGCAATGATTACGTCGCTGTATCGCTGAATGAACGAGCCCAAACCGGCAAGTTGATTGTCTACTACGGATTCGTTATTCGGTTCAGCCATTGTACCACTTCCTTAGGCAGAAAACCTTTCAACAAAATAATTTTAAAATCAATTACTGTATGAAATTAACCAGTATAAAATACCATAAATCGACCTTGTTTGTCTACAATATTTTAGCTGTTAGCTAATAGCCGGTAGCTGGTAGCAATTAGCCATCAACCGCTAAAAGCTAAAAGCTAATAACTAATCGCCAGCTTTACAAATTTTTTCGCCGCGTTTATAATTTCAACGTTTTTTTTGAAAGGAGGAGGCATTTTGTCTTTAACAAATGATTTAATGATTATCAATGCGTTTGTGCTTTATATCGGCTGTATGATGGCAATAGGCGTCTATTACTATCGGCAGACGAAAAACATGAGCGATTATTTTTTGGGCAACCGCAGACTCGGCGCATGGGTAACGTCACTTTCCGCAGAGGCGTCCGACATGAGCGGCTGGATGCTTATGGGCGTACCGGGTTTTGCGTACCTTGCCGGTTTAAATGCAGGTTGGATAGCTGTAGGCATTGCAATAGGTACGTGGGCAAACTGGCAATTCGTCGCGACAAGATTGAGACGCTACACCGAGCTTGCAGGTAACGCCTTGACATTGCCGGAATTTTTGCAGAATCGCTACAAAGATACAAGCAACCTTCTGCGAATCGTACCGGCAATTTTCATTTTAATTTTCTTCATACTTTACACGTCAAGCGGCTTTGTTTCGGCGGGCAGACTTTTTGAAACGGTATTCGGCCTTGACTTTCAACTTGCAATAATTTTAGGCGCGGGCTCCGTCGTTTTCTACACGTTAATCGGCGGCTTTTTGGCGGTAAGTCGCACGGACTTCATTCAAGGCGTCATGATGTTCTTTGCAATTTTAATCGTACCAATCTGCGCGGCAATGTACTTGGGCGGATTCGGCGAAACAATCAGCGCGATATCAAATTTCAAGGCATCCTTGTTCGACCCGTTTTTAAAGCCGGACGGTTCACAAATCAGCTTTATTGAAGTCGTCTCACTCTTGGCATGGGGAATAGGATATTTCGGACAGCCGCATATTTTGGTGAGATTTATGGCGGTCAAGTCTACGGCAGAAATTCCGCAGGCTACACGAATCGCAATGACGTGGGTAATTTTAAGTTTGGCGGCGGCAGTCGCAGTAGGCATGGTCGGCACGGTTTATTTAAAGACGCCGCTTGAAGGTACAGACGCCGAAAAAGTTTTCTTGGTAATGACTAATCAGCTTTTCCCGCCGATTATCGCAGGTGTAGTTTTGTCAGCGGTACTTGCCGCAATAATGTCAACCGCGTCATCACAGCTTTTAGTAGCCGCATCCGCCTTCGCGCAGGACTTTTACAAAACTTTACTGCGCAAAGACGCGGATCAAGCCGAATTGGTATGGATATCCCGCGCATCGGTTTTAATCATTGCGTCAATCGCGGTTTATCTCGGATTTAATCCCAACAGTTTCATTTTGGACATGGTGGCTTACGCATGGGCAGGATTCGGCGCCGCGTTCGGTCCCGCACTTTTAATGAGCCTGTTTTGGAAACGTACGACCAGGCTCGGCGTTATCGCGGGAATTATCGTTGGCGGCATTACCGTTTTGGTGTGGAAACAATTTGAGCTTTTCGGTCTGTACGAAATTGTTCCCGGCTTTATCTTCTCACTCATTGCAATTTTCATTGTCAGCAAAATTGACAGTGAACCCGACAAAGATATTTTAGACACGTTTGAAAAGGTAAACGAAAGTAAAATTTAGTACATATATTAAAAATAAAAAAACGGCGCGGATGTATTCGCTGCGTTCTACCAAGTTGGAATTATCGTAACACTTGTGCGTACGATAAAGCCTGAATTACGACCGAACCTGCGAGCAACATCCGCGCCATGTTTCTTT
>CAMJNB010000207.1 GCA_946407175.1 uncultured Selenomonadales bacterium
AATTGGCAAGCTGATATCTGCAAGTGTCAGATTGGAATTGAAATATCTTGCGTCGCCGGAAACTTCTTTTAAAATCCAACTCGGCAACTCCACAAATTCTTCCGCGCTTGTCAATTCTACTTCCGCCAAAATCAAGCCTTCCAACCTGCCTGTGAAAATATCCACTTCCCAAGTATGCCCCGCGCAGTCAACCTTGTAGCGAACTTTTTCCAAAACATTCGGCGTACACATTTTTAAAAGCTCCTGCGCGTCGTCAAGTGGAATTTCGTATTCAAATTCCTGCCGCACAATTCCGACATTGGCGCTTTTAATCGTGATAAAGCCGCGTTGACCCTTAATTCTTATTCGCACTGTCCGCGCAGGTTCCGTGCATAAATAGCCTTGAGAAATTTTTTCGCCGTGTTGCAAAATCTGCGCGGGGATTTTTTTTGCGTCGACCAAAAATTTCCTTTCAATTTCCAATGCCATATTAGAGATAATCCGCCAAAGATACCGGCAAAATTCTGCCGCCGAGTGACAGCGCCATATTGTAAAGGGAAGTCATTTCCATAAGGCGCGTGGCAAGTTCGGCAACGTCCGTACCTGTCGTGTTGGTGATATCTTCGGTGATAACGTCGCCTTGCGATTCAAGCATGGTTGAAACATTTGTGTAAAGTTGCAGGCGCGCGCCAATGGTAGACTGCGCAAGGAGCATATTGTTATGCGTGGCGTTGGAAATGGTGACGCCGTCCGAATTTAGCCAAGGGACATCCTCTTTCAAAATTTGCCCGTGAACAGTAAGCATACTGTTTAAATACGCCGAACCCGATCTCTCATTGCCGGAGGCGTCATTGTCGAATAAATCAAAGCCGAAGGCATCTTCACCGGTAACATTTACAACGTCGCTTATCATGTCGGTGGCGCCGTTTTCTTTAACCATTGAAATATGTTTGAAGTCGCCGTTGTAGGTTACAATTTTTTGGCTTATCGTGACGAAAGAAAGGTCAATGGTCATCGGGTCGGTAGTCAAGTTGCCTTGAGCGTCTGTATAAGGTTTGGGGTTGCCGTCGTCATCAAGTACGGGAAAAGTGACTGTAAGTTTAGTGTCCGTGTCGTTGTTTTGGATTATGCCTTTTGAATCGAAATACTTAGCTACGGTAAATTCATCGTCCGCCGGATTCTTAACGTCTGTTGCAATATCTACCTTATTATAAATTCCTTCATCAAGTAATTTTTTTGTCGACGAGTACTTTGAATTTTCATTGGCAATTTCAGCCGTCGCCGTTGCATCTCCCGCCGCCGCCGCATCTTCCATATCTTTCACATATTTTTTAGCCGCTTTTATGTTGACAAAATCCAACGTGACTAATTGCTTGTAGTCTTCCTCAACAAACTGACTTTTTAAAAGGTCGCCGCTTTCAGTATCAAGATAATATTTCTGATTGTTCTCGTCTTTTAACTGAATCATTTGATAAACGAAGGAATCGCCCTCGCTTATATGATTTTTAAAAAATTTGGTCTGCGCGGTGTCAAGAGTTTTCAAAACGCCGCGATTGAAATAATCCTCCGACAATACAAAAGGCTGAGTCGTGTCTCTTTGACCGGAAAAAACGTAACGGTCACCCTGTTGCCTGTTGCAAAGTGAAAGTGTCTCTTCAAGGCAGGAGTACATTTCCTTAGCAATGGCCTCATAGTCGGAGCTGGTATTGGTGGTAACGGCGGCTTGAATGGTTTTCGACGCGAAAGTTTTGGCAATGCTGACCATATTTGTAAGCGTGGCATCTTCGGTATTCATAAATGAAATTGCATTTTTAACGTCCTTCTGGTACTGATCATTTTCAAACTGCGAAACGTTAAAGCGCAGGAGTTTTGCGTATTCTTCGGGATTGTCACTGCCGCGATGAATATGGGTGCCGTCCGCATGCTCCATAAGGTCTGCCTGCTTTTTATAAGCCCTGTTCAATGCCGTTTTGTAGTTGTACATGTACTGAAGGCTGCTCATTCGGATTGTCATAAAATTGGCGCAACCTCCGCAGATTGCGCCATCACCGTCCTTTCGTTTTTAGATCGATAGTTGTTAGATCGATAGTTGTTAGATCGATAGTTGTTAGATCGATAGATCTATAGATCTATAGTGTTATTATCTGCCGACGGCGCCGGTGTTGCTTACGAGCCTTTCTAAGCATTCGTCCATTGCATTAAGACAACGTGAGCAAGCTACGAAGGCTTTTTGATACTTAATCATATTGGTAAGCTCTTCGTTCCAGTCAACGCCCATTGTAGAATCGCGCCAATTTCTTGCCTGCGTAACTACCGCCTCTTGTTGAGATATACGAGTGTCGCCGTCCGCCGCCTCTGTCGCAAGCCGTGTCGCCATTGAAATGTAGTAGTTGTTAATACTCTTGCCGCCGATTGAGTTAATGCCTGTCCAATCTTGATAGCGGTTTATAATGAATGAATTTGACCTGCCTACCGCCGTAATTGTTTCATAAGGCATATTGAAAAGTTCGCTTAAAAATACGGCGTTGGTACCGTCACCGGTTCTGTCATTCCACTCTACCATGCGGCTTAAATACGTGTCAGAGTCCGTGACTACCTTGCTGTAGGAAGTAAATTCGGAATAGTTGTTTTGGTCGTCATAAGCCGTAGCCGCCGCCAAGTACATGTAGCCTTCCGGCGTGTCAAGCTTTGAATTTAACTGCAACTGTTCAATAATCGCCGAGCCGGTCAACCGTCGCTTAACGCCGTCAAGCCCAACCGCCTCAACAACGTTCGTGTCCCAGTCCGCGTCGTAGCTGTAGGTGTAGAAAGTATTGTCATTGCCGAAAAAGTTTATCGTATCGGGAACTTGAACTGTGTCAACGCCGTTGGGAAGTTCGGTAGTTTCAACCAGCTTAATGTTGTAATGTCCCGTGCCGTCATCTACGCGCTTGTAATAAACGGTGCCGTCAAGCCTTGTATCGGTATCAAAGTTACCGTTATATAAAGTAGTAACTGTGCCGTCGCTGGCGGTAGTAGTGGTAGTGTCGGTTGACAATTCGTAGTAGTAGGTGCCTTCAACGCGATTAACTTCAAAGTCGCCTTTGCCTTCGCCGACATAGTAGCATCTGTACGCGCCGGGTATGTCATTGCCGTTAGCGTCTTTATAAAGCAAGTTGGTAACGCCGTTCGCCGCCTTAAGACATTTGTAACTGCCTTGATTGTTGCCGACGTCCTTGTACTCCGAATAAGTGTTTCCGGCTGAATCATAAACAATATCACCGCTAGCGTTTCGTGCAGGCTTTTCAACCATTGTAGTTAAAGACTTCGTGCCGCCGCGCATGTCGTAGCCTTGTCTGTGCTGATCGTTGAAAGTGGTAAGGAAAAAGCCTGCAATGTTGGCAAGGTCTTTTATGTAGGATTTACAAGTTTCAATCGCCTCGACATTGGCTTTGAGTGAACCGTTAGCCGGCATAAATGCAACGCCGCTTTCCTTGATAACAATGCTGTGATCTTCAACGCCGTAATCTACGCCGAAGTACTTACTTTCAATGCTGGGCGAAAGTGCCAAGTGCAACCTGTCGACGCCGCTTACAAAGGTCGTGCCGCCGCTTGTGACTTGATAGTTGCCAAATTCATCTTCATGAACCTGTACCGGCATGTACGCCGCCAATTGGTCAACAAGAAGGTCGCGTTTATCACGAATATCATTAGCCGACGCGCCGGTAGATTCGTACGAAACAACCAATTTATTGGCTTCGGTAAGTCCTTGCAGAATATCATTAACTCTATCAATGTTGACGCCCAAGAAATAGTAGTTGTATTCGATTTGGTCTTTCAACTGCTGATTCGACGTAAGAATAGAGTCACGGAAATTACGCGCCTGCTCGATAACTGCTACTCTGTTTGCGGAGTTGGAAGATTCGGTGGAAAGGTCGGAAACCCAAGTCTGATAGAATTTCAAAATTTGAGATT
>CAMJNB010000208.1 GCA_946407175.1 uncultured Selenomonadales bacterium
GCAGGTAAACGCTCTTCAAAAAAAATTTGCCCTGCACTCGGCTTAAGTTGCAGGGTCATCATTTTTATCGTTGTGGTTTTACCGGCGCCGTTTTTGCCCAGCAGTCCGAAAACTTCTCCGCGCTGTATTTCAAAACTTAAATTGTCTACGGCAGTCAGCTTGCCGAATTTTTTTGTAATATTTTCTAACCTAATCATATTTTACCTACCGGCTGTAAGCTCCAAGCTCTAAGCTAATTCACGCCGCCGCCAAAAAATTTTCCGCAAACAAGAAAATCGGCTCCGTTAAACTTACAATAAAAGACGTGATACTAAAACCCTCTGCAACACTTTCACGCGCAACCATCGGCACTTCAGCCACCGGCTTGCCTTCGTACTTCAAAATTGCTTTACCGATAACTTGACCTTTCGCAATTCCCGCGTCAAGAAATTTCGGCAAGTCGTAGCTGACGGATAATTTCTTGGGGTCTTCGCCTTCAATCAGCGGATAAATTAAATCTCGCGCCGCGTCAAGGTGAACGGTAGCGCGCTCGCCGCCGCGTACAAATGCCGTGCGCGTCATACGTGTACTTTTAACCTGCCGAAAGTTTTTCACTTGGTCAAAGCCGTAATTTAAAAGTTTCGCCGCGTCATTAAAGCGCGTGTACATGCCGGACGAATGTAAAACTATCACGATTAATTCAACGTCACCGCGCCGTGAACTTGCGGCAAGGCAACCACCTGCGGCTTGCGTGTAGCCTGTCTTAATTCCCGTAGTTTCGGCTGGGTCGTAGTACACAGTGATAAAATCTTTCGTCTCGGCGGGCGGGTACAAAAGTTCATTTGTATTTTCGCAAGGCTCGGATTTACCGGCTGGATAAAGCCAGTACAACATTCTTTTTTTAGCGCCGACGGTCTCACGGAATCGCGGCATTCTCATTCCGTACATTGCAATTTTTGACAAGTCCCGCGCAGTTGAAACGTTATTTGAATTGGGCAGACCGTGCGGGTTGGCGAAGTGCGTATTTTCACAGCCGATTTCTTGAGCCTTAGCATTCATCATCTGCGCGAAGGCGTATGAACTGCCGGCGATTTTTTCAGCTATTGCGGCGGCGCCCGCATTATCCGAAACAATTATCGTTCCTGCCAAAAGGTCAAGCGCGTTTAATCTTTCGCCCGGCTCAAGGCGCAGTGAAGAATATTCCGTGTAAGCGGCGTTTTCTGAAATTACAACTTCATCGGACGGCGTAAGTTTCTCCCAGCCTACAATCCCCGTCATCATTTTGGTTAGGCTTGCAGGTTGGCGTACAACGTCCGCATTTTTTTCATAAAGCACCCTGCCGGTTGACGCCTCTACCAAAATTGCCGAATCTGCCGTAATTTGCGGCGGCTCCGGTGTAGGTGTATACTCCGCGCTTTCACCTTGCGGCACGAAAAAAAATATTACGGCTAAAATTATCAGTGCTATTCGTTTCATTTCCAATACCTCTTGCTAAAATTTCTTGAATGAATTGTAACTGAAAAATTTTTAACCGTCAATTTTTTTGTTATAATTTCCTGCGCGAGGTGATTAATTATGAGCGAAACAGATAGAAAATTTGCCGTTAAAAAATTTGTTGCAACGTGGAAAAATCGCGGCTACGAAAAAGGCGACACGCAGACTTTTTGGCTTAGTTTTATTCGCGACGTTTTGAATACTCCTGAGCCTGAAAAATTTGTACTCTTTGAAGTCCCAGTGCAGTTGAAACATAAATCCTTTATCGACGTATTTTTCCCCGACACTAAAGTTATCGTTGAACAAAAATCTTTGTCCGTTGACCTTGATAAATCTCAATCGCAATCCGACGGCGAAATTTTATCACCCTTTGAACAGGCGCAACGCTACGGTATCGGTCTGCCCTACTCCATGCGTCCGCGCTGGATTATTGTCTGCAACTTCAATGAATTTTTGATTTACGACATGGAATTAAGGGACGCCCCTGCCAAAATTTTACTTGACGAGTTGCCGGAAAAATTTCACGCCTTCGACTTTATCATTGACCCCACTAAAAATAAAATCCGCCTTGAATTGGAACTCTCTCTTAAAGCCGGTGAAATTGTAGGCAAACTCTACGACGCTTTAAAATCTCAATACATTAATCCCGACAGCGACGCCGCTTTACAAAGTCTCAACAAACTCTGCGTGCGGCTGGTTTTCTGCTTTTACGCCGAATCCGCAGGTATTTTCGGCAAGCACAAAATTTTTCGTGACTACCTTCAATCTGCGCGAAACATTCGCCAAGATTTAATTTTGCTCTTCGACGTTTTGAATACGCCGCATGATAACCGCGACCCTTACTTAGCCGACGAACTCAAAATTTTTCCCTTCGTAAACGGCGGGCTTTTTGCAGATAATAATATCGAAATTCCCAACTTCAACGCCGATGTTAAACATATTCTCTTTGACGAGGCAGAAAATTTTAATTGGAGCGGTATCAGCCCCACTATCTTCGGTGCTGTATTTGAATCCACTCTTAACCCCGTCACTCGTCGCGCAGGCGGTATGCACTACACCAGCCTTGAAAATATTCATAAGGTTATCGACAACCTTTTTTTGAATGACTTGCACGAAGAATTTCAAAAGATTAAATCTGCGCCGCGTAACAAAAAGAAAAAGCTACTCGATTTTCAGCTGAAATTGTCACAATTAAAATTTTTTGACCCCGCTTGCGGCAGCGGCAACTTTCTCACCGAATCCTATATCAGCTTACGGCGCCTTGAAAATCTTGTACTCAAAGAGTTGCTCGGCGAAAAAATTTTACTCGGCGAATTTGATAACCCCGTCAAAATTTCCATTAATCAGTTTTTCGGCATTGAGATTAACGATTTCGCCGTTGCCGTCGCTCAAACCGCACTGTGGATTGCCGATTTGCAGATGCTTTTTGAAACCGCGCAGATTGTTCACAAAAATTTAAATCCGCTCCCGCTTAAAACCTACGCCAATATTTTTGAAGGCAATGCACTTCGCCTTGACTGGCACGCTATCTTGCCGCACGATTTGAATTTTATTTTCGGCAACCCGCCTTTTGTAGGTCGGCGCTATCGCAGTCGCGCACAAGTCGAAGATATTTCAAATTTTTTCACTTACAAAGATGTTGATTACGTTGCTTGCTGGTATAAAAAATCTGCTGACTTTATTCAAAATACCAAAATGGAATGTGCCTTTGTCTCCACGAACTCTATCACGCAGGGCGAACAAGTTGCGGCGATATGGGAAAATTTACCGGTAAAAATAAATTTTGCTTACAGAACTTTTAAATGGCAAAGTGAATCTGTTAAGAAAGCCGCCGTTCATTGCGTCATTATCGGCTTTGCTGAATTTAACCGCGAACAGAAAATTATTTTCGACGGCGACCAAAAAATTTTCGCGCAAAATATCAATGCTTATTTGCAGGACGCGCCAAATATTTTTATCAAGCCGCGCAGTAAACCTGTTTGCGATGTTCCGCAAATGCAAAACGGAAATATGGCGGCGGACGGTAAAAATTTTTCATTATCTGAAGACGAAAAAAATATTTTGATTACAAAATTTCCCAACGCCGAAAAATTTATAAATGTTTTATAGTCAACATCGTAAGAATTTTTGCACAATAAAAAAAGATTTTGTCTGTGGCTTGTTGGTGCCAATCCTTCTGAAATAAAAAAAATCCCGCCTATTTATGAAAGAATTAAGAAGGTTCGTGAATTTCGTTTGAACAGCACTTTTAAAAATATTGCTGACCGCCCTCAAGAATTTAGAGATTTAAAAAATCCAAAACATTTTATAGTTATTCCGCAAGTTTCTTCAGAGAATCGCGAATACATTCCGATTGGATTTTTGAACGAAAATTTTATTCCCACAACGCAAGTTCAAATTATTCCCGACGCAGAAATTTACCATTTCGGAATTTTGACAAG